>JAUXGP010000104.1 GCA_030621995.1 Psychrilyobacter sp. | reverse complement strand
TTTTAAATTCATACGAGAAGATTGCCATAACTTCTACCTCTTTAGCTCCCTCTCTCCTTGCAGCCTCGGGTGCTGATATACAGCTTCCACCAGTAGAGATAAGATCTTCAATTACGATTATTTTTTTCCCTTCTACATCTGCTCCCTCTATTTGTTTCCCTGCTCCATGTGCTTTGGGTTTAGATCTGATATAAGCCATCGGTTTATTCATCTTTTCAGCGATAAATGCTGCCCATGGGATTCCTGCTGTTGCAGTTCCTGCCAAGATATCAAAATCTTTATCTTTTAATGCTTCTATAAAAGCATCTACAATATCAGTTCTTTCCTTTGGGAAACCAATAACTTTTCTATTGTCACAATATATAGGAGATTTTATTCCCGATACAAATGTAAATGGCTGCCCTACATTTAATTTTACTGCTTCTACTTTTAATAGTGCTCTGGCTACTTTTTTGGCATTATTCATATTCAATCTCACTCCCTGTATTCTCAATTATTTGATTTTTATTATATACTGTTTTCCCATTAACTATTGTAGTCTCAATCTTACCGTAGCCTGTATATCCGTCAAATGGAGTCCATCCGCATTTTGACAGTGTAGTTTTATTCTCTAAGATGAACTTTTTTCCTAGATCCACTACTACAAGATCTCCATAGTAACCCTCTTTGATTTCTCCCCTGTCTTTTATACCAAATATTTTACTGGGGTTTTTAGACATCAGTTCTATCAGTTTGGATAAAGTAATTTTCCCTTTAGATACAGCATCTAACATCAATGGTAATGAGTTTTCTACTCCCGGGATCCCAAATGTTACCTTTTCCAATTTCTCCGTAAGAAGATGAGGGGCATGATCAGTGCCAATAGTATCAATAGTACCATCATTTACAGCTTCCCATAGAGCTTCAACATCACCAGTTGTTTTTAACTCCGGCTTCATTCTGAATAACATCTTGTTTTTTCCTTTGATATCATTTTCACTGAGAAAAAGATGGTGGGGCGTTACTTCGGTATAGATTTTTTTTACATTTTCCAGCCTGCTCTTTCTAATAATATCCAACTCTTTTTTATTGGAAATGTGACACAAATACAGTTTTTTTCCATATTTTTCATTATAGGTGATAGCTTTTTCTACCATCTCTCCCTCAGCATGAACTGAAACTATCTTTGATTTTAAAAATATATTTTTTAAAACTTCATCTTTTTCTACCAGCATCTTTCCTGTAGATATATTCATAAATACCTTGGTAGAAGCTATCCCTTCAGCGGGGATAATATCACTGTTGTCTGTACTTGTTCCACCAAAATGAAATCCATAGTTTACCAGTGATTTAATGGAAGCCAGATCTTTTTTATGTTGAAGTGCACTCAAATCTGTAGTGGTAGGTACTGTATTCGGCATATCTATAAAAGTAGTAATACCACCCTTGGCACATGCTCTAGATCCTGTATACAGGTCTTCCTTATGAGTCAGCCCCGGGTCTCTCATATGTACATGGACATCTATGATTCCCGGGATAAGATATTTCTCACCCTTTAAATCTATAATTTCTAATTTTTTTATATTTTCATCCGAGGATAAAAATGTCCCTTTGATTATATCTAAACTGTTGATATTAGAATCTATCTCAGCTATTTTCCCGTCTTTTATATATATGTCTTTTATCTCATATTCATTATCTATAGTACTTATTCTAGCGTTTTTTATTAACATAGCCCTGCCTCCTCATTCTCATTCTCATTTTTCAAAATTCCTTTTGACGCAGACTAACTATTAACTGTTTTTAACCCTTCCTCTATTTCCTCTAGGATTAACTTAGCTGCATGAACAGGATTTTCTGATTTAGTTATTGGCCTGCCTACTACCAAGAAATCACTTCCATTTTCAACAGCCATCTTAGGAGTCATGATTCTTTTTTGGTCATTTGAAGCTGCCCATAATGGTCTTACTCCCGGGCAGATTGTGTAGAAGTTTTCTCCACAAAGTTCCTTTATTTTCTTGGCTTCCAATGGTGAACATACCACACCGTGCAATCCTGATTCCTTAGTTTCTACAGCCCAGTGATTAGCTAATCCACTGATATTTAAATTACTTTTAAAGTGGGCTGCCACCTCTTCCTCTGTGAATGATGTCAATATAGTCACTGCTATCGCTATTGAGTCGGAACTATTTTCCTTTAGCATATCTGCAACTGATCTCATCATGGTAGGACCTCCACCTGCATGGACATTAAACATAAATACCTCTTGTTTATTTGCAAACATCGATGCCATAGTTGTTGTATTTGGAATATCATGAAATTTTAGATCTAAAAATACTTTTTTATCTATACTATGCAGGTAATCTACCGCTTCTCCACGGGTATTTAAAAATAATTCTAATCCTACCTTATATGTAGATACGGCATCTCCGATTTCATTTACTATATCCTTTACCTCATCCAATGTTTTATAGTCTAATGCTACTATCAGTCTATCTTTAGCCTTTAATTTCATAATTCCCTCCTAATCTATTTCTGTAAGCTACTCCTCCATCGGGGTGGGCTGCTCCTACAATCTCACTGATATTCTCTATATTATTTTCTATACAATATTTTTCCAGCCCTTCTTTTATCTCTATTGGCAGCCTTGGGTTAGCAAACATTCCTGTCCCTAAAGATATAGCACTGGCTCCTACCATAATAAATTCTATTGCATCCTCTGTAGAAGATATTCCACCCATTCCCAGGACTGGGATAGATACTGCTTGGGATACTTGGTATATCATTCTCAGTGCAACTGGTTTTACAGCAGGACCGGATAATCCACCCATTATATTTCCTAAGACTGGTTTTCTTTTCTTTATATCTATTGCCATTCCTAATAGAGTATTAATAAGGGCTACACCATCTGCTCCCTCTTCCTCTACTATCTTTGCAATCTCCACTATATTGGTAACATTTGGTGATAATTTTACAATCATAGGTTTAGTCAAAACTTTTCTTACCTCACGGGTTACTAACCTTGCCATCTCTGGATTAGCTCCAAAGGCCATCCCTCCGTCCTTTACATTGGGACAGGATATATTCAGTTCAACCATCTCTATCTCTGCTATTTGTTCAACCTCTCTGGCTATCTCTATATATTCCTCCAAGATCTTCCCATTTATATTTGCCACCAATGGAATGTGAAGTTCTTTTTTTATAGATGGTATTATCTTTTTAAATTCTTCAATCCCTGGATTTTCTAATCCTACCGAATTCAGCATTCCAGATGGTGTCTCAGCAATCCTAGTACCTGCATTACCGTTTCTAGGCTCCATCGTAATTCCCTTTAATACTGCAGCTCCTAATTCATTGGGATTAAAGTAATCTTTATATTCCAATCCATATCCAAAACATCCCGATGCCGTCATTATAGGATTATTTAATTTTTTTCCTAAAAAATTTATATTTAATTTACTGCTCATTATTACAACCTCCATTTGGATCTATCACGTCTACATCCACTATATCGGTACTTTCAAATACAGGCCCATCGTGACATACTTTTTTCATGCCTTTTTTGGTCAATATAGAGCATCCGACACAGGCTTTTATCCCGCAAGCCATCCTCTCTTCTAAAGATATCTGACATCTAATATTATTTTCTTGGGCTACTTTTGCCACCGCTTCCATCATAGGATGAGGTCCACAAGTATAGATTATGTCTATATTTTGATTTTGATCTTTTAATATTTCTTTTAGCAGATCTACAGTATTCCCTTTTATCCCCACACTGCCGTCATCAGTAGCTATCTTCACTTGAACATTTTCAAAATTAAATTTTTCTACGATTTTTACAGCTCCGGCATTTCTTCCTCCGCCTATAAAAGTGACCTTATTGTTATCTTTTAAATTTTTAATGAGGTATTTAATGGGAGCCATTCCCATTCCCCCGCCTATTACTACTATATTTTTTCCACAAAGATCTGTATCGTATCCATTTCCTAGAGGTCCCTGGATATTTATAGTTCCGCCTATGGATAACCTGGTGAATTCTTCAGTCCCCTTACCTAGAGCCTCATAATAAAATTCCAAAGTATTGCCATCTACATTGTGTAAACTTATTGGTCTTCTTAGAATCCTTGACTTGTCCTTACACTGGAGCATAAAAAACTGGCCTGGTTTAGAATGTTTAGGTATTTTATCCCCTTCTACCCTCATTAAATAATAGTTATCTGCTATTTGTATATTTTCTATGACCTTAACATCCTCTAAAAACATATATTCCTCCTAGATACTCTCATATTGATTTAAAAAAAAAGGAATAAAAACTAAAATATTAGTTTTTATTCCCACTATTATAAATATAAAAATTAAAAATTGAATTGACTGCTCCAAATATAACATAGGGAACATCTGTTAGAAAAATAAGAAATTTATCTATGAAATTTATAAAATTATTGTTTGTCGTTAAAAATTTCATCTTATCCTCCCTGTCTTTTTTTATCTTTTGAAGATATTACCATACTAATGAAAGACTGTCAAGGATTTTATTATTTTTCATTTCTATTTCTTATTTCTGCATCCAAGAAAAGTAACAATTCTTCTGTTATTGGAAACCTGTCCTCTGCTATCTTTGAAAATATAAGCATATCTTCAAATTTAATTTCAAAGACTCCTCCAGAAGAAGGAATGAGATTAAATGAACTTACATCATTTTTATATAACCTTACAAATGTTTCCATAAGATCCACTGCCCTTTTCCCATATCCACACGATACACAAAATTCTATAGATAAAACTGGTTTCATGTTTTCTCCTCCTCGTTATTTTTATTTATTTTTTCCAGTGTCCATGCAGGTTACAATAAGCTCTGGCTTCAGCTTTTTCCCCATAACATGCCTTAAAGGTAACCTTTGGTTCATCTCCTGGTTTTAAAAATTGAGTAGATACACAGCCATCCACAATCAATTCTATCCATTCGATATAATGATCTTCTGTCATCGGATGAAGAGTCGCCCCTACCTGTACCTCATAACCATCACTTAATTTAGTCACTTTTGGAACGTGTTTTTCTACAGCTGCGTCTCTTGTGTTTTCTACTTGTAAAACCATCTCCTTTCCACAACAGCTCAGTGCCCCAGCTCCTCCATGCATCATCTCTATAATATTACCGCATATTTCACATTTATAAACTTCTAATCTTTTAGTCATTTTTACCCCCTGAATTTATTTTGTTTTCTTTTTTAGTATACCTCCATTTTAGTCTTTTTCCTATGTATAATTTTAATTTTTTTTTACATCTATATTTTACTGTCTATCTATAGGAACTCTTAGGAAAATTTACTCTGTTATGGTATAATTATAGGAAATTATACATAATATTTAGGAGGAAAACAAATGAAAAATTGCCCTTGTGGAAAAGAATTAAGTTATGAAGAATGTTGTAAACCATATATATCAGGTGAAAAGACCCCGGCTACTGCTGAAGATACTATGAGATCCAGGTATACAGCCTATGTTGTAGGAGAGGTAGATTATGTCTACAATACACATAATCCTAAAACACGTGGAACTCTTAGTAAAGAGGAGATCAAACACTGGTCTGAATCTACAGAATGGAATAAGTTAGAGATAATTGAAACTTTAGGTGGAGGAGCAGATGATTCTGAAGGTATTGTAGAATTTAAAGGGTACTATTTAGAAGAGGGAGAAACATTGTTTCACCATGAGAGAGCAGTATTTAAAAAGATAGATGGAGCATGGATGTATGATTCAGCACTGTCTACACAAAAAACAATAAAAAAAGAAGTTAAAATTGGCAGGAATGACCCATGTCCATGTGGATCAGGGAAGAAATATAAAAAATGCTGTGGAAAAAACTAATAAGATTTAACCTAAATAGAGTTTATGGCTTTGACCATAAACTCTGTTTTTATGTATATCTATATGAATAACCATTCCTCTATTGACTTTGATACCCTAGTGTAATAATATATTAATGAAATAGTAACTGTGTAACAATTACAAATATTAGTCGATAGAAGGAGTTCAAATTATGAAAAAAAGTTATATCTATATATTAAACGTAGCAAAAAATTTAGTCTGTGAAGAAGATGATTTTATAGCCAACTGTGCTAACATATCTTCCCTTATCTTCAATAATATTGAGGATTTGAATTGGGCAGGATTTTATTTGTGGAAAAATGAAAAATTAGTTTTAGGA
>JAUXGP010000020.1 GCA_030621995.1 Psychrilyobacter sp. | reverse complement strand
GTACTCGTCAATCGGGAAACCATAAAAAGAAAGAGTTTAATATTTACTCAATTGTCTTTCAAATGCTCTCAGATGATTCTTCGACCCGTCTCTGAGATAGGTAAATACTTCCCTTACATCAGCAGGTAATTTATCATCTTTCAAAAATTTCTCATACATGGCTATATTATCTATCTCTGCCTGCACTCCTATTTCAAAAGTTTCTTTTAAAGTTTTTGGAATTACAAGACTTTTTTCATCCAATTTGTCATAACTGACATTGTATTTTTCAATAAGGGGCTGCAATAATTCTATATGAGCTTCTTCAGCTCTCTTAATATTTGAAAATGGTCTGTCGATATTAAAAGTTGCCATTATTTTTTCATATTCTGCTCTGGCAAAAATTTCATCTTCTATTGCATATTTGATCATTGCTTGAACTGTCATATTGTCATCTTTTTCCGCTCCTGCATGGCCGTAACTTCCAAACGTTAAGATTGAAATCACCAACATCATTATAAGGCCTATAAATTTCTTTTTCATTTTCCTCAACCCCTTCTCACCTTCGGTGAAATTAATAATTGACAATGAATAATTAATAATGAAATTCAAACTCCTTTTTATTTTCAATTATAATTTATCAATTCTCAATTGTCTTACCTATACTTAACTCTACTCCCTGAATATGAAGATTATGTGAAGATATAAAAACCTCCTGCTTTTTTTACAAGTAGGAGGTTTTTTAGTATTATTTTTTTTCTTTAGCCTTTGCTGTTGTTTTCTTCTTTGCAGGTGCTTTTTTTGCTGCTGCTTTTTTCTTTGCAGGTGGAGCTACCGAAAGTTCCCCTGTTTCCTTATCTTTTAATATCTTTCTCGTATTTTTACAAGTTGGATAGTTGCTGCAAGCCAGGAATTTTCCCCTTCTGCTTGCCTTTATCTCAAATTTACTGCCGCATTTTTCACAGACTCCTGCTTCGGCTATGAGTTTATCTTCCACAGCTTTTATCTCATCTAAAAGATATTTGATTATTATAACTCCGTCGATCTCTTCTAACTGCCCTTCCTTTACCATCTTTTTTATACTGGCCGGCAGGGGAATTCGGATCTCATCCACAGCAAAGTTTTCACTCTCCAGGTATTCTCCATATCTTCCCTTTTTTAAGGTCATCATAGATCCATCTTCTGTTTTCATATCGGTATCTTTTTCTTCAAAATACTCATTCATCTCTAACAATTTTTCCTTTAGAGAGATCATCTCTACATCTATCTCTATACTCCCATCTCTTAAGACCCCTATAACAGCACTGGATAATGGCAGCCTTTTGTTATCTGTTTCATAGTTTTCACTCTCCAGATATTCCCCGAATCTACCCTTTTTAAGGTTATATCTCACACCTTTGATCACTATATCTGTAGGTATACCTTTTTTTATTCTCTCCCTCTTCTGCACTATTTCATTGATAAAGATATGCCCGTCTTCTAACTCCTGCTCATCGATCTCCACTGTTTTCAGCGGGATCCTTCCACTGCAGGTTTCAAAGTGTTCGCACTCTAAATACTTACCAAATCTACCTGTTTTTAGAAGCATCTTCCCTGTACAGCCATCCACCGGACATGGTACATCGGATTCAATCCTTCTATTGGTGATCTTTTCCACCTCTTTATCAAAGTTATCCAATGCTTTTTTAAAGTCATTATAAAATTCCTTCAAAACATTGGTCCACTTTATTTCCCCTTCTTCGATGGAATCCAGTGCATCTTCCATACTGGATGTAAATTCTACTCCCAATATCCTAGGAAAATATTTATTTAATATTTTTTCCACATCGTAACCTAACTTAGTCGGTACAAATGATTTCCCCATGAACTCTACATATTCCCTCTTTTTTAAAGTTTCTATGATAGATGCATAGGTAGATGGTCTTCCAATCCCGTCAGCTTCTAACCTTCTTACCAGGGAAGATTCAGAAAATCTTTTAGGAGGCTTAGTCTCATCTGCCTTTATATTTAACTTTTCTAAGTCTAATTTATCTCCTTTTTTTATCTCCGGGAAATCGTTTGTTCTTATCTCATCTTCCTCTTTGAATACCTTATAGTATCCATCAAAGGTTACCCTGTTTACTATCCCTCTAAATTGATATTTGTCATATCCGCTTATCAGGGTGAATTGGTCATATTCCATAGGAGCCAGCTGGGAGATTATAAATCTTTCCCAAATAAGTTTATACAATCTGTATTGGTCAGAATTCAGGTATTCCTCGATATTATCCGGCTCTAGATCTATATAGGTAGGCCTTACTGCCTCATGGGCATCCTGTATCTTCTTTTTATCATCTGTTTTTTTCTTTTTTTCCTTACCTATGTATTTTTCACCATATTTATCTAGAATAAATTCCTTAGCTTGTCCCTGGGCTTCCTCAGATATTCTGGTAGAATCCGTTCTCATATAGGTAATGAGACCTTTTTGTGATCCATCTATCTTCAGCCCCTCATATAAACTCTGGGCCACTCTCATGGTTTTAGAAGCTGAAAATCCTAGATATGATGAAGCTAATTGCTGCAATGTACTTGTTTTTAATGGCAGAGGCGGTTTCTTAGTTTTTTTGGTGATCTCAGTACTGGTCACTTCAAAAGTCGGATTACCTTTTAACGCACCTTCTAGTTCTTCTGCCTTTTCCTCTTCCCATATTTTTATTCCCCTGTCATCTCCTAATTTATAGAGGTTCAGGTCTATATTGTCACTGAAGTTCCCGCTTACTTCCCAATATTTTTTAGGAATAAATGCCTTTATCTCATCCTCTAAGTCACAGATTAATTTCAACGATACCGATTGTACCCTTCCTGCACTGGTATTAGAAGATATTAACTGCCATAGATACGGGCTGATAGAATACCCTACTATTCTATCGAGTAATCTTCTTGCTTGTTGTGCATCTACCCTGTTTTGATCTATGGTTCTGGGATTTTTTACTGCTTCCCTTATTGCATTTTTAGTTATCTCGTTAAACTCTATCCTGTTTTTTTCCTTCGGGTCTAATTTTAATATATGAGCTACATGCCAGGCTATAGCTTCCCCTTCCCTGTCCGGGTCGGCAGCCAGATAAATTTTATCTGATTTCTTTGCCAATGCTCTCAGGTTTTTGGTTATTTCACCCTTACCCTTTATCGTCGAATAAGAGGGTGTAAAATCATTTTCTATGTCTATCCCCATCTTAGTCTTGGGAAGGTCTCTTATATGCCCATATGAGGCTGTAACCTCATAGTTACGCCCTAGTATTTTCTTTATAGTATTTGCCTTTGCCGGCGACTCCACTATAACTAGATTTTTTTTAGCCACTTCTATCACTCCAATATTTTGTCTTTACTCTTCCTTTCTAAGGTTTCCCTTCTAAAAAGAAACCAAAGCTAAATATTCTAGCGATAGTTTTCCTTTACGAAGGGAAAACGACAACAAGGAAAGAGTCATACTCTTCTATATTTACCACCTGCGACAGCTCTCACAAGCTTTTTTAATTCTAAATTTGTCAGCAGCCCCAAAAGTTTACCTATGGGGATCTTGGTTTCAGTTATCAGTTCATCCAAACTTTTTTCTACAACCAATGCACTGTAGACCTTTTCTTCTTCTGCACCTATGTCTATACTAATATTAATTTTTCTGTCTCCATCCCAGCCGTACTCCTCCAATATATCTTTTCCACCGGTAATCAGCTTACCGTAGGAGTCTCTTATGAGATTGTTGTTCCCCTCAAAGGACAGATAGTCTGGGAATCCCGGGATAACAAATACATCCCTTCCCTCCTCCAAAGCCAGTTTAGCAGTTATCAGACTGCCGCCTTTTTTATAACTTTCTATCACTGTAACCCCTCGAGTCAGGCCGACTATTATCCTGTTCCTTCTGGGGAAATTATACCTGTCCGGAGGAGTCCCCAACGGATATTCACTTATCAGCGTCCCTTCTCTGGAGATCCTTTCCCATTCATATTTATTTTCAGGAGGATAGATCACGTCCAATCCACTTCCTACCACAGCTATGGTATTCCCGCCCAGGGTTAAGGCTCTCTTATGAGCGGTTACATCTATTCCGGTGGCCAAACCACTGGTTATAGTAACTCCTGCTCCTACTAAATCTCCCACTAACCCCTTGCATGCAGACTCCCCATAACCAGTCATCTTTCGTGTTCCAACTACTCCTATATTTTTTTCAGGAAAGGCCATCCTCCCCTTCATGTACAGAAATACCGGTGGATGGGATATATTTTTTAAATATAATGGATACTTTCTCTCCCTTATAGAAATTGTTTCAATATTTAAATCTAGCATCTTTTCCCTATAAAAATCAAGGTTAATTTTATAAGAATTTAAAATTTTATTGATTTCTTCATCTTTAAACTTCATAAATTTACTATAAAATACCCTGTCATGGAGGAAGATCTCTTCAAATTCTTCACATAAACTCATCAGTTTGATTATTATACTGTCCCTTACTCCTGCTACCCTCAATTTATACCAAGAATCCATAATCACCACCCCCATCACCTACGGCGAACTAGTTTCTTCCTAACTTACTGTAAATATCTCCTAAATTTTTTCTTATCTTCTTAGAATCAGGGAATTTAGCCTGTGCCTTTTCCAAAATATCTTTAGCACTGCTGTATTTATCCTCTGCCATATAGATATTTGCCATGGCTATATAGACATTTTCATCCTCCTGATATATGAGATATTTCTCCATATTTTCTATGGCCTTGTCGTAGTTTCCTTTCATCTGGTAGGAGATCCCCAATCCGAGATATCCACTGTAAAAATCTGGTTTTGCAGATAAAAGTTTATTATAGTATATTATAGCGGTATCATATCTTCCTAAAAATCTGGCAGTTGCAGCTGTACCGAAATAATTTCTATAATCCTCCCCCTTATCCCTTTTAAATATAGTATAAGCTCTTTCAAAAGATTTATCATTCATATATATACGTCCCAAGGTATAGATATCCTGGCTGTTTGTATAATTAGTTTTCTTTAAGTAATTCTCAAACTCCTCAAAGTACTCCTCTTTTTTATCATATCCCCACTTGGAGACATTTTTTTCATCTAAGGTAAGTTTTTTTTGCAGTGCTTTCGTATCTTCAGGATTTAATTTTAAAATCTTTCTATATACTCCCAAGGCTTTATCTGTCTGGTTCAGCCCCTCATATGATCCGGCCACCCCTCTGAGAGATTCTATATCATCTTTTTTTATCTTAAAGGCACTCAGATAAAAATCCAATGAATCGTCGTAATTGCCCTCCAAATAAGAGTTCCCCCCAGCATCCATATACTTTTCATAGATTTCAGCACTGTCATCTATACTACTATAAGTATCTTCTGTCATAAAATTATCTTGAACTTCTGCATATCCCATTGAGACTATCCCAACAAACAATATTATCAATAATTTTTTCATCTATTTTATCTCCTCTACTCTACTGATTACCCTGCCGTCGTGGTAGATAATCTCTATTTTTTCGTCTTTTTCCAACTCTCCTGCACTTCTTATAACCTTATTCCCTGCTTTAGTTATGGTATATCCCCTCTTCAATATTTCCTCTGGATTCAATGAACTCAGTTTTTCCATCCTCACTTCTAAAAGGTGTTTATGTTTGGTTAAACTGCCAGCGATAACTTTTTTTAACCTGTCTTCCCTGTCCATCAAAAGATTATTCTGGTCTACAAGGGTCTCCAGATAACTCCTCAAGATATAACTCCTTCTCAAAATTTCTAATTTTTCCTTCTTCTCCCTGAGGTTAGCCAGCAGGTTATTATTTAGTTTCCTCCTCCTGTCCTCTAATTTTTCCATCAGCAGGTCTTTTCTCGGAATGACTAATTCCGCTGCATGGGTAGGAGTAGAAGCACGCAGATCCGCTGTCAGGTCTGTCAAAAGATTATCTATCTCATGACCTACAGCTGAAACAATGGGAGTTTTAGTGTTAAAGTATGCTAAGGCCACCTCTTTTTTATTGAATGACCAAAGGTCTTCTACACTTCCACCACCCCGTCCTGCTATGATTAGATCTATCTCCTCCATCTTATCCAGGGTTTTTATCCCCTTTATGATCTCTTTTTCAGAGCCTATCCCTTGAACCTTTGCGGGATAGATATAGATATTTATATTTTCATATCTGAGTTTAGCTGTATTTATTATGTCTTTTACTGCAGCCCCTGTTCCCGAGGTTACTATCCCTATATTTTGAGGCAATTTTGGAATAGGCAATTTATATTTTGTATCAAAATAACCATCTTCAGCCAGCTCTCTTTTGGTCTTTTCCAGCTCCTCAAAGAGTTTACCCAGACTTCCCTCTTTCTCCACATGGGCTACCAATATTTGATAGTTTCCATTAGCTTCATAGAGGGTAACCTTACCGAAGAGTTTTATCTTGTCACCCTCTTTCAGATCCTCCGGTATCTTTTTAAATTTATATCCAAAAGACACACATTTTACACTGGCCTTGCTGTCTTTCAGAGTGAAATACAGATGACCGCTCTTATAATAATTTATCCCCGAGATCTCCCCTTTAAGAAAAAAATTATTGAAATTATCGTTCCCCTCCAAATATTCCTTCACCATCTTATTCATTTGAGTTACCGTAAATATCCTGTCCTTCATATATTTCTCCTCTTTTACCCTCTCTGATTATAGGAAAAGTAATTTTCTCTCAATTAAACTATAAATCTCTTATTTCTACCCGATCCTATATCTCCAATACTTTTATCCCGTCTTCCCAAACGGTGATTTTTTTATCTTCAGATACCTTTATGGCTAAGCCATATTTTGATCCGCTTATTGCTGCTGCCGTTCTGGCTCCCTCTACCTTCTCCTTACTTCCATTCATATCCAATTTCACCAGCCTGCCAAATGACAGGAGATTAAATTCATTGTCCAGGGTCACAGCTCCATCTACCTTAGATATCAATTTTAAATATTCAAAATTATGATTTTTTATCCGGGTATTATTCTCATCTTTTAAAACTGTTCTCTTATATATACTGCTGTCCTCGTTTCCGCCTACAAATATTTTTTCCATCTCTCTGTCTTTTACAGTTCTCTCTAGAATTATAAAAAGTCCTCCCTTGCCTTCTTCCAGGAGGTTTTTTATCAGACAGACTAAAACATCTACATTCATTATAATGTTTTCAATTATATCTTTTTTCTCTATTTTATCATTAAAAAGGTGAAATACAAAAGAATCCATATAAAATTTTTCTATAATTAAAAATTTCAATATATGAAAAGACTTTAATTTCCATTTCCCTCCCCTGTATGAAAGGTAATTATCTATGGAATTCTGCAGGTATAATTTCAATTCTTTATCTTTCACTTCCATATAGATATATGGGAAGACCTCTCTTCTCTCTTTGTTATAACTCTTAAAAAAAACTTTGGATGAAACCATCTTTTCATTGGAATATTTAACTAATTTTTTTATTTTTTCCTCACTCAGTCTGAGTCCGGCCTTGACTTCTACCTCTATACTGTCTTTATCAATATAATTTAAAATATTTTCAGATAACAGCGATATAAATGAGATTAAATACTCATTGTTTTGATTCCTTAATTTGACCAGCATCCTCTCTTTAAATACTGTTTGTTTTTCTTTATTTACTCCTAATCCATAACCTCTAAAGTCATTTCCTATGATTAAAACCAAATTATCCCCATTCAACATCTTCAAGGATAATTTTTCTTTGAATATCTCCTCTATTTTTTGGGGAGTATCAAAGGGAAGAAAATTTAATCCCATTTTTTCCAATTCTTCAGGGATAATTTTTCTATTTTTAAAGAGTAGGATATTTAAATTTGAATTCTCGCTTTCATAAGTCTCATTACAGATCCCCTTTATAATATTCATAAAATTCATCTGCTTGTTTGTGACTACCAGCTTTCCCTTTACCATATGTCCTATTAATTTTTGAGAAAACTCTTCTATCAGATCGGTAAAATAAACATTGTTATTCTCCTCATAGTATTCCTCCAGGATTATATCTATGATTACAAAAATTTCACCTATGTGTTCCAAAGTTTTTTTAATAAATTTAGAATTAAACTCCGGTATAAACTCCACATGATTACCGTGGGCTTTCAGCTGTAATTTAATCCCTAAGAATTCACTTAACCTCTCTAAAAATTCCCCATAATAATCTATTTTTTTCATTTATCCCCCTTTTTACTTCTAAAAAGAATGTTTTTCAATGAATATTTCGTTATCTTTTTAGATTTATTCTTATATTCCAGATGGTATTTTTCCATCATTTCAGCCATTCCCTTTCTCTCGTCATCGGTCAATATTTTAAACATTTCTAAAAATTTCAACTTTTCACTCAGCGGTTTTTCTCCTAATAATACATAGGCCATGGAATAAAACACACCTCTTTTTTCCATTGTATTTTCCCTTGTTTCCTGGACTAATTTATTGGATACAAAAATTATTTCTCTTTTTTTAGTTTGCAGTATAGTTTCCAGATCTCCTATTCTTTTTAATTTAAAATAATTCAATAATTTTATTATCTCCACAGGTGCCTCCTGTCTGGTTTCTTCCTTTAAGTTAAGTTCTGCCAAGGTCTGTGTAAAAAGATTATTTAATGTAATATTGTTTTCCATGAAATACCTGATAGTTATATTATTTAATGGGCTGTCGCTGGGCATATTTTTCCCCATCTTTATTGATTCATGAATTTTTTCCTCGTATTTTATAAGATCTTGTTTTATATTTACAAATTCCTTATCTGCCAGCTCCAGTAAACTTGCCACCCTGGAGAAACTTCTTATCAATTCATCCGGGATTCCTATCCTGCTTTTATATCCCAAATCATGTTCTATGGTAGCCCAGGTATGCTGCAGCAGACTCCGTATCTGAATCTCAAACCTTATCCCTCTAAATTTTTTATACTTTTCTTCCGGCGGAAATGACACCACATAGTGCAGGGACATATAGCCGAAAGATCTGGGATCCAATGCTTTTCTTTTATCGATGGTATTTTTTTCATCCACTATAAAAAAATCTTTTATTTTTTCGGCCGCTATATCCACCTGGTCTTCCATAAAGGTAACTACCCTCACTCCTACAATATCGGTGATATCAGATAACCTCTGGTATTTCCTCCCCTTATCATGAATTTTTTTACTCAAACTCCCCTTGGTTTTTATCCTGAAATTTGTACTTTGAAGTCTGTATTCTTTATTTTCAATCTCATTATCAAAGACCTCTTGCATCACCTCTACCATCTCCTTGTAGATGGGCAGCATTTTGTCATATCTTTTTAAAAATCTGTCTACCTTTATATTTTTCATGATTCCCCCTAATCGCCTATATTTCCAATAATAATTTATCTAATTTTAACATTTCATCCCTTTTTTCTATAGCTCCCTCAAAATCCAATTCTCCGGCTAGTTTCTTTATCTCTGCCTTTAACCTTCCTATTTGATCTATTATATCCTTTTTAGAACTATATATCATTATCTCTTCGTTTATCTCATCCATATCTAAACCATAATCCAGATTGAGCAGATCTTCAGAGATCTCATTTACAGTCGATCTGGGATCTATATTATTATTTAGGTTGTATTCTATCTGTTTTTCCCTTCTTCTATCCGTTTCTGAGATGGCTTCCACCATAGATTTTGTCATAATATCTGCATACAGGATAGCTTCTCCATCTATATTTCTGGCAGCTCTGCCCATTGTCTGTATCAGTGATCTCCTGCTTCTCAAAAAACCTTCCTTGTCTGCTTCTAATATAGCTACCAGCGATACCTCTGGAATATCCAGTCCTTCCCGTAATAGATTTATTCCTACCAATACGTCAAATTCCTTTTTTCGAAGACCTCTAATTATCTCGATTCTTTCCAGGGTGTCTATCCCTGAATGCATATATTTCACCCTCACTCCCAGATTGTGATAATATTCTGTAAGCTCCTCTGCCATCTTTTTCGTCAGTGTAGTCACCAGAACACATTGGTTTTTTTCCACCCTCAGTCTTATCTCTTCCAGGAGGTCATCCACTTGATTTTTAGTCGGCTTTATTATTATCTTAGGTTCTATGATCCCTGTAGGCCGGACCAGTTGTTCTGCAATTATTGAACTATTTTCCAATTCAAAGTCTCCAGGAGTAGCCGACACAAAGACCATCTGCCCTCCTACCTCCCTAAACTCCTCAAATTTTAAAGGCCTGTTATCTAAAGCTGAAGGCAGCCTGAACCCATTCTCTACCAGGGTAGTTTTTCTCGACCTGTCTCCCCTGTACATCCCGCCTATCTGCGATAAGCCTATATGGGACTCATCTATGAAGATTAAAAAATCATCGGGGAAATATTCCAATAGAGTATGGGGTCTCTCCCCTTGTTTTTTCCCTGACAGATATCTGGAATAATTTTCTATCCCCTTACAGTATCCAATCTCCTTTATCATCTCGAGATCATATTCAGTTCTTTGCTTTATTCTCTGTGCCTCCAGGAGTTTTCCCGATCTTTCAAATTTTTCCACCTGGATATCCAGATCACTTTTTATCTCCTCCATGATCTGCTCCAATTTGTCTCCCTCTGTCAGATAGTGGGTAGCCGGCATGATCATTATCCTCTCAATATTTCTTTTTATACTCTGACCTGTCAGGGTATTTATTTCAGAGATACTTTCCAGTTCATCTCCCCAATATTCCAGCCTGTATCCACTTTCCTGGTAAACAGGATAGATGTCTATAGTATCTCCCTTAACCCGGAATTTTCCCCTTTCAAAGGCTGTATCATTTCTCTCATACCTCAAATATATTAATTTTTTCATAACTTCATCTCTGCTTATACCGCTTTTAAGATCTATGGCCAGGGTCATCTTTTTATATGTTTCAGGAGATCCCAAACCATAGATAGCAGATACAGAGGCTACTATTATAACATCTTTCCTGGTTAGGAGGGCTGCAGTAGCCGAATGACGCATCTTGTCTATCTCATCGTTAATAGATGAGTCTTTTTCTATAAACGTGTCTGTAGAGGGAATATAAGCCTCTGGCTGGTAGTAATCGTAGTAGGATACAAAGTATTCCACTGCATTCTCAGGAAAAAACTTTTTATATTCGGAATACAGTTGTGCTGCCAGAGTTTTATTGGGAGCCATAATAAGAGCAGGCCTGTTGGTTTCCTCTATTATATTGGCTATGGTAAAGGTCTTTCCGGATCCCGTCACCCCTAATAATGTCTGATCTCTGTAATTGTTATTTAATCCCTCTACCAGAGTTTTTATAGCACTTGGCTGATCTCCTGTAGGAGTATATTTTGATACTAATTTAAACATCTTAGCCCCCTCTGTCACCTTCAGCGAATTAACTTTTATTTTTTACTTCAATTATCTTTTACAAAAAAAAAGAGTAGATATCTACTCTTTTATATTATACTATATCTTTACCCTTTTTCTGTTAAATTTCAAAAAATTCCACTTTGTTTCTGCAGTTATTATTGCTATAAAGATGGCAAAGCCTCCAATAATCATGTTGACAGTCAACAACTCTCCCAATAAAGCCACTGAAAACATAGTCCCAAAAACTGCTTCTGTAGATATTATTATTGCTGTCTTTGTAGATGTCGTGTGAGCTTGAGCCCAGGTTTGCAGAAAAAATGCCAGCATTGTTGTGATCAGCCCTACATAAAGTACAGCTAACCAAGTTTGAACAGATATCACAGATGGCAATGTTTCTACGCTAAATGCCGTTATAAAGGAAAAGATCGATGCAAAGATCATCTGTAAAAAACAAAGGATAAAAGGCCCTGTTTTATCTACATAGTGACCATTTGACACTATATGTCCTGCAAATAAAAATGCACATACCAGGGACAAAAATTCCCCATAACCAAAACTCATATTATTCCCCATAGATAAAAATGCTGTTCCTAAAAAACAAATCCCCACTGCTGCAAAAGCATATTTATCCGGCTTTTTCTTGGTTACTATCCAGTATAAAAACGGCACTACTACCACATTTACCCCCGTCAGAAAAGCATTTTTAGATGGTGTTGTATACTGCAATCCCACAGTCTGTGCTCCAAAAGCCAGATACAATAAGATTCCTACTAAAAATCCTCCCAATATATCCTCTTTTCTCATCTTCTTTATCCTCTTAAAAAAGATCACTCCCAGAGATACTCCCGCTATTAAAAACCTGAAGCCCATCATATAAAATGGTGATATCCCTGCATCCAATAGGATCTTTGTGGCTACAAAGCCTGACCCCCATATAATTGATACCAGCAATAGTGTTGTATCTGCTACTAAACTTTTTTTCATTTTCATCCCCCCCTTTGAAACTAATACCTTGATAGCAAAGCTAGCAAAGGAAGTACCCTTCTCTTAGTTTTTTTAAAAATTATTATTACCTTACTGATATAATACTACTTCTAAGAGTAAAAAGATAATTCATTTTATTCATCCTGTATATGCTATTCTATTCATTCTATTCATCTTAGGAATATTCTAATTATCTTCTGCTGCTATGATCTTTTCTTCCTTTTGCGGAATTACAGTTAGAAATATAAGTGAAATTCCAATTGGTATAATCCCTAAAATTTATAAAAAAAGGAGCTATAGATAGTAAAAAAGCTACCTATAACTCCTAATTATATTTTTCTATTCTGCCACCATAAACTTCTCTACACAAGACCTGCAAAAACACCCGCCTGTATTGTCTTTTTTAGCTTTTTGTAAT
>JAUXGP010000123.1 GCA_030621995.1 Psychrilyobacter sp. | reverse complement strand
TACAATTGTTATTTTTCCAAACAAAAAAACTTTTATAGTACAGTGTACCCTCAAAAAAATCAAAACCAAAATTTATTTTAATTTTTTATTCTAATTCTTAGGAAGTCGTTAGAGAAAAATCATTCTCCAATATAATCTCCATATTCTTATATATCTCAAATTGTGTATAGATTGCGTAGTAAATATATTTTCTTTTATTTAATGAAAGGAAAAAATGGAAAAAATATGTATAGATAATAAAAATGGGGAGATCGGAATTTAGATAGATATTTTGAGGAGAGTGCTTATGAAATTCAAAAAAATCAAAGTAAACAATACATATATTTTTCTAATTTTATTAGTTGGAGTATTATTAGATCTATACTATGAAAGTAACAGCTTATACCATAAAGAACTTCAACGAATAGATAAAAATCTCTATAAAACTGCAAAAAATATACCTTTTTATTTGGGAGATGACTATAATTTTTATGGAATGAACAATAAATCATATGGTGAAAAGGAAATTTTAAAAACTGCACAAAAACTTATAGATATGGCTCAAATAAATGAAGTGGATTTTCTATATACCATTATAATTGAAGATGAAATGCCTACATACACTTCTATTGGAGGTTCCAGCAAAGAATATCTTGAATACTTTGAAAAGAAAGATGTTTCTCAATTTTATTGGTTTACTTTTGAAGATGTTGAAGATGATTCTATTGAGGAAACTATCAATATGTTTAACAATCAGAATATTGTGTATATCAACAGTTCAGATAACCTTGGTGACTACAGATCAGTATATCTTATATCAGCTGCAAAAGACGGCAGAAAATATATAGCTGGTGCTGATATGACTATAACTAATTTAAATAAAGCTGTCTTTAGAAAAATTTCTTATCAAATATTACATACATTATTGATATTGCTAATATTATTCTTATTTATATTGTTAATATCAAAAAATATGAAGGAACAGAAAAAACTTCGAGAAACTTTTATCAAAAATATAAATTATGATGGACTCACCGGGGTTTTAAAAAGAGAAAAAGGGATAGAAAAAATGAATGAAATAATAAAACAGCTCCCATTAGAAGATAAAAAAATGTTTTTGGGTTTATTTGATATTATGGATATGACTTATATAAATGAAGAATTCGGAACAAAAATCGGTGACGATATGATAGAAAAACTTGCCGAAATATTAAAAGCTACTTTTAGAGAAACCGATGAAATAATAAGGTTAAACGGAGATCAATTTTTAGTTGCTATTAAAGAACCTCTATCCGGCGGAACAATGGAACAATTAGAGCAAAGGTTTGATAATTCTTTAAAAAAATATGATTTTATGAAAAAAAGTGAATTGCATATGACTGTTCGTAAAGTCTTTTTAAAATGGGATCGCGAAACAAATTTAAATGCTATGTTAAGAGTTTTATTTGAAAAACTTAGATTTATGAAAGGAAGCGATGACAAAGAAGTTGCTTTAATGGAATTAGACCTCCAAAGAGGGCTGAGTAATCATGAATTTGAAGTCTACTACCAGCCTAAAATAGATGTTTTAAGTAAAAAAATAGAATTTGAGGCTCTTATGAAATGGAATCATAAAGAAAAAGGGATGATTCTACCGATAAAATTCATTCCTATAGCTGAAAATTCTTCCTTGATAATTTCACTTACGGAGTTTTTAATAAGACAAGTTAAAAAAGATATTCAACTTTTAAAAACAAAAATATCTATAAATATCTCTCCTAATCATTTCAATAAAGAGTTTTTTCTGGAAGAAATGCTTGAAAAATATGATAACCTGGATGGAATAGAATTTGAATTGACAGAAGATAATTTCATAGATGAAGTCGATAACTCCATAAAGAAAATTAAAACTTTGAAGGATGCAGGGGTAAACTTTCTTATCGATGATTTCGGTACCGGGTATTCATCCTTGTCCTCTTTGGCAAAGTTACCCATAACAACTCTGAAAGTAGACCGGTCTTTTGTAGTAAATATGTTTAAAACTCATAGAGATATGAATGTTATGAAAACAATAATTCAATTAGGAAAAAATTTAAATTTAAAAATTGTAGTAGAAGGGGTCGAAGAAGAGAAAGAAATAAACTTTTTAATGGGATTAGGAGTACACATTTTTCAAGGATATTATTTTGGTAAACCAGAAAAATTAGAAACTGTTTTAGACAAATTAAAAAATGATACATATTTTGTGAAATTAAATAAATTAAATACTAAAATTTAGTGAGCATATGGAGGTCAATTTATGAAAGGAATTGTACTGGCAGGTGGATCGGGGACAAGACTCTATCCCATAACTAAAGCAATCAGCAAGCAGATAAATCCCATATACGATAAACCTATGATCTATTACCCATTATCCATTCTAATGTTAGCAGGAATTAAAGAGGTGTTAATAATCTCTACACCTCGTGATATAAGTGTTTTTGAAGAGTTATTAGGAGATGGATCTGATTATGGCATTAGATTAGAATACGCTGTACAAAGTGCTCCAAACGGCTTAGCCGAAGCTTTTATCATAGGAGAAAAGTTTATTGGGCAGAACCCCTGCGCACTTATATTAGGAGACAATGTATTTTATGGTCATGGATTAACCGGGAAATTAAAGGGGGCTTTTGAAAAAGAAAAAGGAGCTACAATTTTTGGATATCCGGTAAATAATCCGGAAGCCTTTGGTGTAGTTGAATTTAACGAAGATGGAGAAGTTATATCTCTGGAAGAAAAACCAGAAAACCCTAAATCAAATTTTGCTATACCGGGATTATATTTTTATGACAATACAGTTGTAGACAAAGTTAAGCAAGTTAAACCATCTGCTAGAGGTGAATTAGAAATAACATCCTTAAATGAAATCTATTTAAATGAGGGTAGTCTGAAGGTAGTCAATTTAGGACGTGGTATGGCATGGCTGGATACAGGAACTCAAGAGGGCTTACTGGACGCAGCTAATTTCGTGTCTACAATACAGAAAAGACAGGGGATTATGGTCAGCTGTTTAGAAGAAATAGCGTATTTAAAGGGATTTAATTATTAGGTCTTTTAATTTAAATCGATATAGATTAGATATTTTACTTACTCTCTTCTGAATCCTCTAAAATATCCTCTAAAATATGAATTTGTCCCATTTGAATTTTTTTCAATAAGCTTTTTAAGACTTCATTATATTCAATTAAATTATGAAATTCTATAGTCAATTTATTTTTATTAATTTCTATTTTAAGCAGTTCTTCAATTAATTTTACTTCTTTTAAATTTATTTTTACCTTTGCTGTATATTCCATTTTATTCACCAGCTCCTTTTAAGACAGCATATACAGTTTTAAATAATATCCAAAGGTCAAGAAGACTATTTCTTTTTTCAATATATTTAAAATCATATTTAATCTGTTCTTCAAAATTTACTAACTTCCTTAATACTTTCAACACAACTTTCAATTTTTTTCACTATTTAAACCAATTAATACAAAATCCATCTCCATATTGTCACCTGCCATATAAAATATCTTTCAAAATCATTCTTTTTATTATTTACCTTAATTAGACATAAAATCCTTTTATAATAACCTTTTAAATCAAATATTTCTTTATATTTTTTAGAGTATATAAAAAACCCGTGAAAACACTTTTTTTGAGTGCCAACTTCACAGGTTTTAGATTTTTTTCTCTTAACGTTCTATTCTTTATTCTCTAAAATTATTTTTTCACTGATTTTTTCCGGCAATTCCTCAAAGTTTTTAAACTCCAGTGTGAATTCTCCCCTTGCCTGAGTAATAGCTCTAAGGTCAGTAGTATATTTTAACATCTCCCTCTGAGGAGCATCTACACTTATCTTCTGCTGATCTCCAAAAGGCACTATCCCTAATATTTTTCCCCTTCTTTTATTTAAATCACCTATTACATCTCCTAAGTAATCATTGGGAACTAAAACCTCTACCTTCATTATAGGTTCTAAAATTACAGGTTTGGCTTTAGGCACACCCAGTCTATAGGCAAGCATTGCTGCCAGTTTAAAAGAAAGTTCATTTGAATCTACAGAATGGTAAGATCCATCCAAAAGGGTAGCTTTAAAATTAATCAGCGGATAGCCTGCTAAAATCCCATTTTGACTTGCTTCGACTAATCCTTTTTCCACTGCTGATATATACTGCTTAGGTACACTCCCTCCCTTGACCTTATCCACAAATTCAAATTTTTGATCACTGGGCTCAAACCTTATATGCACATCCCCATATTGACCCGATCCACCAGTTTGTTTTTTATGCTTCCCCTGAACCTCTATCATGCCTTTTATAGTCTCCCTGTAACTTATCTTGGGCTCAGATATAAGACTGTTAACTCCAAATTTATTTTGCAGTTTGTGAGTTATAACTTTTAAATGTTTCTCTCCCTGGCCTCCTATTAGCAGCTGTTTAGTCTCATAATTTCTTTCAACTTTAAAAGTCGGATCTTCATCAGTCAATTTTTGCAGGAGGATACTTATCTTTTCATCATCACTTTTATTCAGTGGGTCCACTGCCAGATATAGACAGGGTTCAGGAAAATCAATGGCAGGGTAAAGTATTAGATCTTTCAGGTCACAGAGAGTATCCCCTGTTTGAGTATGCTGCAGCTTAGTAGTCCCGCCAATATCTCCGGCCCTTATCTCATCACTGTCTATTTGAGTTATCCCCCTGAGATAGAATAAATTAGATATTTTTTCCCTCTTATTCTTATTTGCATTAAAAATTTCTGTGTCTTTTCTTAAAACTCCAGAATTCACCTTAAACAACGATATCCTCCCTACAAAGGGGTCTACAATTGTCTTGAATACAATGGCAGAAAAGGCCTCATCGGTATCCACCTTTTTAATTTTAAGCTCTGATGTTTTGGGATCTTTCCCTATTCTTTCACCGTCCTGCATCTCATTTGGAGTTGGCATATAGTTTAAAAATATATCAAATAAAGTGTGAATTCCAATGGAATTCATAGCTGATCCCACCAATACCGGTATTATGTCTCCGTTCACAATCCCTGTATGAAGGCCGGTATGGATCTCTTCAGCGGTAAATTCTTCCCCATTAAAGAATTTTTCCATCAACTCTTCATTGGATTCGGCTACTGCTTCTAACAGCATATCTCTGATGGGAGATATTTCCATCCCATGGGGAATTTCTGAATCCACACAAGTTTCCCCATCGTATTTTCGTCCCTTTAGATCCACTACATTTACAAACCCTTGAAATTTTTCTTTCTCACCTATAGGAATACAAAATGGAGCTATTTTCTTTCCAAAAGTATCCTTTAACTCCTCCAATATCTTATTGTATTGGATAAATCCCTTATCCATCTTATTTATGAAGATAACCCTTGGAATTTTTTTCTCCTCCAATATTTTATTAGCTTTTTCAGTCCCTACCTCAATACCAGAAGTGGCATCCACCACAAGAACTGCTCCCCCGGCTACTCTAAGTGCAGCACTGATTTCTCCTTTAAAGTCAAAGTGACCAGGTGTATCTAAGATATTATATTTATTCCCACGATATTCTATGGGGATAACAGAAGTATTTATGGAGAACCCTCTGTGGATCTCCTCCTTTTCAAAATCTGAAACAGTGTTCCCCTCCTCGATACTTCCCATCCTCTTGGTAAGC
>JAUXGP010000044.1 GCA_030621995.1 Psychrilyobacter sp. | reverse complement strand
ATTATATTTTTCAGTAAGGTGGATCTGATGGAAGATTTAAAAATTATAGAAGAGATAAAGATTAAGTTAGATGCTAAAAAATTTGATGGAGAGATAGTGGTAGGAGGCATTTTATGATTACAGCTATAGTGCTTGCCTCCGGGTATAGTTCACGAATGGGGGGGAATAAACTCCTGCTGTTAAAGGACAATATTCCCATGGTCGAACATCTTTTTCGTCAGTTATTTCAGATAAATTTTCACGAAGTTATAGTGGTAACCCAGTATAGAGAGGTAGAGAAGCTGGCTGAATCATATGGTTATAGATCTATTATAAATAACAACCCCCAAAGAGGAATCAGTGAAAGCATCAAGCTGGGAGTAAAAAACACAGATACAGGTTCTGATTTTATGTTTTTTACCGGGGATCAGCCCTTTCTCAGAGGAGAAATTATAAAAAAAATAATGGATATTTCCGACAACAGATATATAGCGGTGCCCAGACTTTTAGGGAAGAGAAAAAGCCCTGTGATATTTGGAAAGATCTACAGGGAAGAACTCCTCAAATTAGATGGGGATAGAGGCGGCAAGGAAATAATAGACAGAAATTTGAACAGTGTGAGATATTTAGATTTTTCTGGTGGGAATGATTTTATGGATATAGATACAAGGGAAGAATATGAAAAAATAAGGTAGGAATTTCCTGCCTTATTTTTTTAAGATACCTTTATAATTATTTTATAATTGTAATTTATACAAATATATGGTAAAACTTATAGTGTACTATATCTAGTATATAAAAAATATATAAACACAACAGGAGGTATTTTTAATGATAAAAATATATGGTAAAGAAAATTGCAGACAGTGTGAGGAATTAAAAGCCAAGCTGGTAAACAGTGGTGCAGAATTTGAATATATAGAGGATATCAAAGAGTTAAGAATGGCAGCCAGCAAGGCTAAGATAATGTCAGCACCAATAGTTGAATACAATGGTAAATTCTTTACTATGGATAGTTTTTTAGAAGAGGTAAAATAATATGAATAGGATGGTCATCAATAGAGATGGGATAAGGGAAGCTATAGATATAGATAAGATCAGAGAAAAATTAATCAAAGCCTGTGACGGGCTGGATATAAATATGGTGGAATTAGAAAGTCATATAGAAACTATCTACCAGGAGGATATCACAACTAAAAGGATACAAGAATCATTGATCAACCTGACTGTATCTATGACAAACTTTGAATCCAGCCATTGGGCAAATGTCGGTGGAAGACTCCTAATGATGGAGATTGAAAGGGAAGTTTATCATGGCAGGGGATATGCATACAATGATTTTTATAAGACCATAACTAATCTGTGTGAAAATGATCTATATGACAATAGATTATTGGATTATACAAAAAAAGAAATCATAGAGTTGGGAAACTATATGGTTCCGGACAGAGATATGAACTATGACTATGCCGGAGCCAATATGTTTGTAAA
This sequence comes from Psychrilyobacter sp., assembly GCA_030621995.1. Lineage (GTDB taxonomy): Bacteria > Fusobacteriota > Fusobacteriia > Fusobacteriales > Fusobacteriaceae > Psychrilyobacter. The sequence goes on along the minus strand of JAUXGP010000044.1, from coordinate 8,049 downwards.
TAGATATCTGTTGAAATATAGGGGTGAAGTATGGGAACTGCCTCAAGAGGTATTTATGGCCATCTCCATGATGCTGTCTCTGAATGAAAAGGAAGACAGGATCGAGAGGGTTAAAAAATTCTATGATGTCTTATCCTTAAAAAAAATATCGTTGGCAACACCAATTTTGGCTAACCTTAGGGTTCCGAATGGAAATCTCGCCTCCTGCTTTATAAGTGCTGTAGATGATAATATCGAATCTATCTTCTACAATGTGGATTCAATAGCAAAAATAAGCAAAAACGGCGGAGGAGTGGGAGTAAATCTTTCCAGAATCAGGGGGAAGGGATCTGAAGTTAATGGATATTTAAATGCCAGCGGAGGAGTAACCCCGTGGATAAAGATAATAAATGATACAGCGGTAGCTGTAAACCAGCAGGGCAGGAGAGCAGGAGCTGTGACAGTTGCATTGGACACCTGGCATATAGACGTGGAGCAGTTTTTAGAGTTGCAGAGTGAGAATGGAGATCAGAGGGGTAAATCATATGATGTATATCCCCAGGTAGTGGTTTCAGACCTGTTTATGAAAAGGGTGGAAGAAAACCAAAGCTGGACTCTGTTTGATCCCTATGAGGTAAGAAAAAAATATGATGTGGAACTATGTGAACTGTATGGAGATGAATTTGAAGATATATACAGGATCCTGGAAAATGATAACGACCTGCAGATAGTAAAAAAAATAAGTGCTCGTGAACTCCTAAAGGAGATTATGAAGACACAGATTGAGACAGGAATGCCGTATATCTTTTTTAAGGATACAGCCAACAGACTGAATCACAATTCCCACAGGGGGATGATAGGTAACGGGAACCTGTGTATGGAAAGTTTTTCTAATTTTTCTCCTACAAGAGCATTTGAGGATGTCAGGGAGGACAATATTGGAATTTCTAAAAATATACTGGGAGAGGTGCATACCTGCAACTTACTCTCTTTAAACCTGGCAGAGATACAAGACAAAGAACTGGAAGAGATCAGTATCCTGGCGGTAAGGTTATTGGACAATACAATTGAACTTACAAAATCACCCCTCAGGGAATCTGACAGACATAATGAACTGTATAGAACTGTCGGTGTAGGAGCCATGGGCCTCTCTGATTATTTGGCCTTTAGATATCTTATGTATGAGGAGTCGGCAGAGGAGGTGGATAAATTATTTGAAAAAATTGCCCTCTATACCCTCAAGGGAAGTGCTGTTTTAGCCAGGGAGAGGGGAAGATACAAGTTGTTCTCTGGATCTAATTGGGACAGGGGGATCTTCTTTGGGAAGGAAAAACAACACTATATAGACAACTCGGAGATAGCTTGTGAGTGGGCAGAGGTATTTGAGATGGTAGCTGCCTACGGAATTAGAAATGGTGAGCTGACAGCAGTAGCTCCCAATACTTCTACATCCCTGCTTATGGGTGCCACAGCATCTGTGAACCCTGTATTTTCCAGGTTTTTTATTGAAAAAAATCAAAAAGGTGCAGTCCCGCGTGTGGTAAAACATCTGAATGACAGATCCTGGTTTTATAGTGAAGCCAAAAAAATCGATCCCAAGGAATATGTCCATGTAATGAGCAAGATCTCCAGATGGATCACTCAGGGTGTATCTATGGAATTATTGTTTGACCTGAATAAGGATATAAGAGCCAGGGATATATACGATACTATAATGACTGCATGGAAGACCCAGTGTAAATCAATATATTACACCAGAACCATTCAGAAAAACAGTAATATAATAAGGGAAAAAGAGGAGTGTGAAAGCTGCAGTGGATAGAAAAAAAATATTTAACCCCCAGGGGACAGACAGCTTGGACAAGAGAAAAATCATAGGTGGAGATACAACCAATATATTTAACCTGAATAATGTTAAATATCAATGGGCAAACAGCCTGTATAGAACTATGATGGGAAATTTTTGGATCCCTGAAAAAACCGACCTTACCCAGGATAAAAATGACTATGTCAGCCTGGTGGAGGAGGAAAAAGATGCATATGACGGGATCTTATCATTTTTAGTGTTCCTGGACAGTATCCAAACCAACAATGTTCCCAATATTTCAAACTATATAACAGCTCCAGAGGTAAATTTGATCTTAGCTATTCAGACATATCAGGAAGCGATCCATTCTCAGTCCTATCAATATATAATAGAGAGTATCCTGCCTAAGGAGAAAAGAAACCTTATATATGATAAGTGGAGAGATGACGAGGTCTTGTTTGAAAGAAACCAGTATATAGCTAAGATATATCAAGATTTTATAGATACCCCCAGCAGTAAAAATTTTGCCAAGGTACTGGTGGCTAACTTTTTATTGGAATCCCTGTACTTCTACAATGGATTTAATTTCTTCTACCTGCTGGCCAGCAGGAATAAGATGATGGGAACCTCTGATATCATAAAATTAATCAACAGGGATGAACTATCCCATGTAGTATTATTTCAAAATATGATAAATGAGATCAAACAAGAAAATATAGATTACTTCAGTGAAGAGGAGATCTATGAGATGTTTGAAGTGGCTGTAGAACAGGAGATAAAGTGGAGTAAACATATTATAGGTAAAAAAATATTAGGAGTTACAGAAAAAACCATTGAAGATTATACTAAGTGGTTGGCCAATGAAAGACTCAGGAGTCTGGGGCTGAATAAAATTTATAACGGCTATGAGAAAAATCCGTACAAACATCTGGAAAAATTAGCAGATACCGAAGGTGAGGGAAATGTAAAAGCTAATTTCTTTGAAGGAAATGTAACTTCATATAATATGAGTTCCTCTATAGATGGATGGGATGAACTTTAAAATTAATACTTTTTAATGTGAAGTGTTAAAATAATGGACTTTTGAATTGATTTTTTCACCAAAAAAATATGGTTTTATTTCACAAGCTTGTTTGGGCACAAACATTATATTCGGAAATTGAACTTTTCATTCGAAATAAATATAACCGTTGGAAGATTTGATAAAAAACAAGCAAAAAGATAAATAATGTTTGTCTTTTAAAGGCTTATGAGTTACAATAGGGTTGTAGTTTGCAAATCAAAGTAAAAATCATTTGTTAACTGAAACTTGAAAAAACTGAAAATTGTTAAATTATATTGAATAAAAAATATTGACTTTATTTGTTTGAACTGTTATACTTTTCACATAGTAAGAATATTTTAGATTTAGGAGGAATAAAATGAGCAATTATTTAAATAACTTCAAAGGAGATCTTTGGAAAAAAGAGATCGATGTAAGAGATTTTATACAAAGTAACTATACACCATATGAAGGTGGAGATGAATTTTTAGCAGGTGCTACTGATAACTCTAAAAAATTATGGGATAAATTAACAGAAATGTTTAAAGTAGAAATAGAAAAAGGTGTCTACGACGCAGAAACTAAAATGCCTTCAAATGTAGATGCATATGGAGCAGGATATATAGAGAAAGACTTAGAAAGTATTGTAGGGTTACAAACTGATGCACCATTAAAAAGAGCTATGTTCCCTAAAGGTGGACTAAGAACTGTTCAAAATGCATTAGAATCTTACGGGTATGAAATGGATCCAGTAACAGCTGAATTCTTTAAAAACAATAGACCAAGTCATAATGACGGTGTATTCTCAGCTTATACTGATGATATCAGAGCAGCTAGAAGATCTGGAATCATCACTGGTTTACCAGATGCATATGGAAGAGGAAGAATCATAGGAGATTACAGAAGAGTAGCTCTTTATGGTGTAGATAGATTATTAGAAGATAAAGTAGCTCAAAAAAAATCTTTAGATGTAAATGAGATGACTGAAGATATCATCAGAAGCAGAGAAGAAGTCTCTCAACAAATAGCATCTTTAAAAGCGTTAATCAATATGTGTAATGCATACGGATTCGACGTATCTAAACCAGCTACAAATGCAAAAGAAGCTATTCAATGGACTTACTTCGCTTACCTTGCTGCTACTAAGCATCAAGACGGAGCTGCTATGTCATTAGGAAGAGTATCTACTTTCTTAGATATCTATATTGAAAAAGATATCGCTGAAGGAATCATCACTGAAGAAGAGGCTCAAGAATATATCGACCAATTCGTTATGAAGTTAAGAATAGTAAGATTTTTAAGACCACCAGCTTACAATGAATTATTCTCAGGAGATCCTACATGGATCACAGAATCAATAGGTGGTATGGGTGTAGACGGAAGAACTTTAGTAAGTAGAACTTCATTCAGAACATTAAACACTTTATATAACTTAGGTGCAGCACCTGAGCCAAACTTAACAGTTTTATGGTCAACTAGTTTGCCTGAAAACTTTAAGCAATTTGTTGCAAAAGTATCTATGGATACATCGTCATTACAATATGAAAATGATGACCTTATGAGAAATCAATTTGGTGATGACTATGGAATCGCTTGTTGTGTATCTCCTATGAAAATAGGTAAAGGAATGCAATTCTTCGGTGCCAGAGTAAACTTACCAAAAGCATTATTATATGCTATCAATGGTGGAAAAGACGAGAAGAATGGAGTACAAGTAGGTCCTCAATTTGCTCCTATCACATCTGAATATTTAGACTTCGATGAAGTTATGGAAAAGTTTGATCAAAGTATGGAATGGTTATCTAAAGTATATGGAAAAGCATTAAACATAATTCATTACATGCATGACAAGTATGCTTACGAAGCATTCCAAATGTCATTACATGATTTAGAAATAGACAGAACACAAGCTCACGGAATCGCAGGAATCTCAATCGTTGCTGACTCATTAGCAGCTATTAAAAATGCTAAGGTAAAAGTAATCAGAAATGAAGACGGATTAGCTGTTGACTATGAGATCGAAGGAGATTATACTCCATTCGGAAACAACGATGACGAAACTGATGAATTTGCTATCATGATCACTAAAAACTTCATGGACAAGATCAGAACTCACCATATGTATAGAGGAGCTAGACCTACTCAATCTCTATTAACTATCACTTCAAACGTAGTATACGGAAAGAAGACTGGTAATACACCAGACGGTAGAAGAGCTGGAGAACCATTTGGTCCAGGAGCTAACCCTATGCATGGTAGAGACAGAAGAGGAGCAATTGCTGCTATGTCATCTGTTGCAAAATTACCATTTGAACATGCAAATGATGGTATCTCTTATACATTCGCTATAACTCCAGGAGCGTTAGGAAAAGATGATTCTATCAGAAGAAACAACCTAATCTCATTGATGGATGGATATTTCTCTCCAACTGGTGGACAGCATTTAAATGTTAACGTATTCGATAGAGCATTATTAGAAGATGCTATGGAAAGACCTGAATTATACCCTCAATTAACTATCAGAGTATCTGGATATGCAGTTAACTTTGTTAGATTAACTAAGGAACAACAATTAGATGTTATAAGAAGAACTATTAACTCAACTATGTAATAAAAAGTTATAGTTTGAAAAAAGTGGTAGTTAATTAATTTTAACTGCCACTTTTATGTTATAATGGTGGTGATGAATAGTTGGCTATTCTTCCTTGTGGAAATTTTAAAAATATTAAAATTGATTATAATTTTAGAATTTTTTTTTAAAATGTTAATCTCATAGAGGAAGTAAGATATAAGAGAAAAATATTGAAACAAGGTGATTGTTTTTATAATCCACCTCTGATCTAAGAGGGAGAATAGGTGGAGTTTTTAGGGAGGAAAAGAGATGAAATTAACAGGGAAACTACATTCATTTGAAAGTTGTGGGACCGTAGACGGGCCTGGAATCAGATTTATTGTATTTACGCAAGGATGCCCTTTAAGATGTAAATATTGTCATAATCCAGATACATGGGATCTTAAAGATGCCAAATATGAAAGAGATATTGAATTTACTATAAATGAAATAAAAAAATATAAGCCGTTTTTTAGGAATGGTGGTGGACTAACAGTTACAGGTGGAGAACCATTTGTACAGATGAATTATATTGAAGCTTTATTTAAAAGAGCTAAAGAAGAGGGAATCCACACTGCTGTAGACACTTCCGGTTATATCTTCAATGACAGGGTGAAGGAAGTACTTGAATATGTGGACTTAGTACTATTAGATATCAAAAGTATAAATCCAGATACATATAAGGAGCTGACAGGGGTAGAGTTAGAGAATACTCTAAAATTTGCTGAATATTTGGATAGTATAGGAAAACCTGTATGGATAAGACATGTTGTTGTTCCTGGAATAACAGATAAGAAGGAAAACTTGGAAAAATTAGCAGACTATGTTTCTAAATTAAAAAATGTAGAAAAAATTGAGTTACTGCCATTCCATCAAATGGGAACACATAAGTGGGAAGAGATGAACCTTGAGTATCCGTTGAAAGATGTTAAAGAACCCACTGTAGAAGATATGAAGGCTGCCAGACAAATATTTAGAGATAAGGGGTTAAATGTAGGGTAAAAAGGCCCTCTTTAGATTGAATATAATAAAAAAAGATCGCAGATTCAAACTAATCTGCGATCTTTTTTATTATCTAGGAAATTATGAAAAAAATAAAAAATTATAAAACCCTAGATTATGCCTATCTAGATGCAGCGTCACGTTTTTTCCCTTTTCATTTGTTTTATAATGATATATAATTACATTAAATTCAAGAAATTCAAATTTTTACTATAGTTGTTTTTCAAAAAATCTTTTACCCTGTAAGAGTAGACAATATTTAATAGAAGAAATTAATCATGGAGGAGAAGAAAAAATGAAATTATTAAAAGAAAGTGCAAGGATAAGCTTGAAGCTTCTGAAAATAATGCTGCCTATAAGTATTTTAGTGAAGGTTGGAAGTAATTATGGGATAATAGAGATCCTGTCTAAAACTTTGTCTCCATTAATGAAAATAATGGGACTCAGTGGTGAGATGGGGATTGTATGGGCAACAGCCATGGTAACCAATATATACGGTGGGATATTAGTATTATTTACCATGGCACAAAATAATACATTCACAGTGGCAGAGATAACCATAGTGGCCAGTATAATTTTATTTGCTCACTCCCTTCCAGTAGAGCTTAAGATTATATCGGAAACAGGAGCAAAACCATGGAAAATTTTGAGCATAAGGGTATTATGTGCTGTAATATCGGGAGTATTTCTAAATTTATTATTTAAATTTTTTAATATCTATCAAGAAACAGCAGTCTTCAGATTTACACTAAAGGAATCAAATTCAGGGGTTATAAGTTGGATATTGGGAGAACTAAAAAAATATATAACAATATTCATTATTATATTTATTCTTTTAGCTCTCATGGAGGGATTAAAAAAAATAGGAGTCATAGACTGGATAAACGATAAGTTCTCTCCAGTGATGTCTTTTCTGGGTATTGATCCAGGACTATCGCTGACATGTATAGTTGGTCTTACCATGGGAGTCAGTTATGGCAGCGGACTTATCATAAAAGAAACAAGAGAAGGTAATTATAGCAAAAGAGATCTATTTTTAGTGGCTATATTTATGAGTCTGTGTCATGCTCTTATAGAAGACACCCTTCTAATGATCCCTTTGGGAGCTAAGATGATAGGTATATTCTGGGGCAGAATATTTTTTGCGGTAATATTTACGTTAGTCTTTAATAAGATAATGCCGAAAGATGAGATAAAAAAAGTAGAAGTGGAATTAGAAAAATAATAATTTTATTTTTACAAACTAGAGGGTTTATGGACTTACGACAGCCCTACGGGATAATAAAAAAAGCTCAGCACATAATAGTCTGAGCTTTTTCTATATTTAATAATGTTTTTTTAGAAGTTGATGTAAAATTCTGTATTTTGGATCTTGTCAAAGTTCTCTAATTCATGGTTCCCTTTAAATTCTGCTGGTAGAATTTCCTCTGCCTTAAAAAAGTTTAAAAAATTTATTCCTGCTCTTTTAATTCTTGCCATTTGTGTTACCTCCTGTTGAAATCTTATTTTATAAGTAATAATATCAGTTATTTCACTATATTTAAAATATATATATTAAATTGATATATTGGGAATGATGAGTTTTGTTAATAGTAAGTTACTACTATT
>JAUXGP010000173.1 GCA_030621995.1 Psychrilyobacter sp. | reverse complement strand
GAAGGGTGGGAGAGTTAAAGGGAGAAAATACAAAAGTTATAAATATCGATCACCATATCAGTAACGACAGGTTTGGAGATTACAACTATGTAGGAGATATTTCATCCACTTCAGAGATCTTATTTGATTTTTTTAAAGAAGCAGAGATTCAGCTGGACCATGGAATAGCAGAGTCTCTCTATACAGGTATAGTCAATGATACCGGTAATTTTAAACATTCAAATACCACTAAGAAAGTTTTTAAAACAGCTTCCGAGCTGCTGGAATATGGGGTAGAACCAGATGAAATTATAAAAAAATTTTTCAATACTAAATCTATGGAAAAATTAAAATTGACAGGCCGGGTTCTGTCTGATTTTAAATTTGTAGATAACCAGAAGTTGGTGTACTATTATATCAGTGAGGCAGAATTAGCGGAATTAGGAGCTGGTAAAGATGATACTAACGGCCTGGGAGAACTCCTCCTTTCCTATGAAAATGCAAGTGTATCCCTCTTTCTTAGAGAGAATAATGGGCATATCAAGGGAAGTTTCAGATCTAAATATGATGTAGATGTAAATGCTCTGGCCGGTCTTTTTGGCGGCGGCGGTCATATCAAGGCTGCTGGATTTAAAACTGATAAAACTTCCGATGAAATATTGGATATAATAATTAAAAATATGAGTTTAGGAGGAAAATAATGAAGAAAAAACTATTGACAGTTGCCCTGTTAGCGCTGACACTAGGTGCTTGTTCAAACAAGGGTGTATCTAATGTCAGAAAAGATGATAAGATTCAAAGTATGAGGGATTATGATTCTGTACAAGGGGTAGTATCTCCTAAAAGAAAAGTTGTCATAGCTGAGTTTAAAAATCAAACCAGATTCGGCAGCAGAAGATTGGGAAATAATTTAACCGATGTTATAACTACAGAGCTGGTAAAAAGTAACAGATTTATTGTTTTAGAGCGGGAAGATCTAGCTAAGGTAATGCAGGAGATAAATTTTTCCAGCACTCTGGGACAGGGACAGTTAGCATCTGAGAGAAAATTCCAGGATGCAGATTATGTTATCACAGGTGCAATCACTAAATATTCTGTTAATACCACTGGAAATAAAGGCATCATCTCCAGCAGTAAAACTCAAAGAGCTGAGATCTCATTTGACATGAAGATGATAAATGTAAGAACTGGGGAAGTAGTCCTGTCTGATCAAGGTGAGGGTGTTTCAGACGTTGAATACGGTACTACTCTAGGTGTAGGCAGCACAGGCGGATATGATGAAGGTTTAGAGCAAGAAGCCTTTAGAGCAGCAGCTATAGATGTTATGGACAACATCATAAAGACAGTGGATAAAACACCTTGGATGGCAAATGTAGCCAAAGTATCCGGGAATAAACTTTATATCAATGCAGGTCAAAAAAGCAATGTAGAGATAGGAACAAAATTAGGTGTCTATAAACAGGGAGAAAAGATCGAATTCAACGGTAAATTCTTAGGATTTGAAGAAAATAAAGTAGGAGAAGCAAAAGTCGTGGATTATTTGGGAGACGATGCAGCTATCTTGGAATATAAAGGAGAACCTCTTACCATTCCTGGCGTAGTAAAGTTGATGAAGTAATATGAAGAAGTATAAGTTATTTTTATTATTTATTCTCTTAATATTTATAGGTTGTACACCAAAGGGAGATTTTGTATTAAAAGCTACTCCATCAATATCACCGGCTAAGTTGGCAATTTTGCCCATCAATAATAATACAAATGATGTAGCCGGTGGATTTATCTTTCGGGAGATAGTTTATAATCATTTTGAACAAGATAAGGCTGGATATGATATTCAGGATATAAAGAAAACCGATGAACTCCTAAATGAAGCAGGAATAACAGACGGAGGACAGCTGAAATTTCTAAGACCCATTGAGTTGTCTGAGATCTTAGGTGTGGATGGTCTCCTGTATGTAGATTTGGATGAGTTAGATTTTATGACCTATCCCTACTATCACACTCGTTCTGTAAAGGGAACTTTTCTCCTGTATAATTTTGAAAAATTAGTCTGGGTAAAACCAATCAGGGTAGCTATAAAATATTTTGGTATCAGTTCGGCAATAGATACCATAAGTGGAGCGATCAACGGCGATTCCGACCAGCTGAATGAGGGGATGACCCGTGCCGGGATAGATATAGCTGTCCATCAGGGAATAAAGTTTGCTACTATTGCAGGCTTAAATCATGAGTTAGCCCCGGAGATGGCCTTGGTGAGTAAGAAGTTATCCAGTGTCATTCCCAGGGGAAGCCGGGCTGATCCAGCTTATGTAAAACAAAGTGAAGACGAGATCAGATATCTTCAAGAAAAAATCAGCAATAAGGAATCTATAGTCACCGATGAGATGTATATAGAGGAGAAGGAAAAAATCGAGGTATTGGAGGAGATTATTCCAATATTAAATTAAAGAGGGAGTGACAATATGAGCGATATTATTTTTATAAAGCCTAAAAGTTTTGAAGATTCTAAAAGAATAGTAAATTATATTGTAGAAGATAAAATTTTACATATTAATTTAACTTCATCAGATAAAAAATATACCAAAGAGTACTGGATTTTATAAGTGGTGCAGTCTATCTAAAGGATGCAAAATTATTGAATCCGGCAGAAAACATCTACCTTTCTATACCAAAAGACACTTCATTTTCTTGGGGTGAAGAGGGTGGAGAGAGAAAAAATAAAGCTAGTCTAGTGGATCTAAGATATGATGAGGAAGAAGAAATAAAACCTGTTTTTTAAGAAAATTTTAATCATAAACAATATAAAATTAGAGGTTTGTAATAAATAACAGGTCTTCAATATACTATACTCCTTTAAATTATTTTGAAAACGTGATAAAATAGATAGTATTTTTTAAAATAAAGGAATAGGGAGTAGTTTATGTATAAGAAAAATAAACCATATATCTTGGTATTTGGAGCATCAGTTGTAGACATATTTGGAATTTGTAATGTTGGAGTAGGGTATAGGGTGAAAGACTCTAATCCCGGGAAAGTAAGGATGGCCTTTGGTGGTGTATCCAGAAACATTGCAGAAAATATGGCTAGAATTGGTCTAAATACCAAGTTTATTTCTATCTTAGGAGACGATGAAAAGGGTCGTGCTATGTTGGATCATTCAGAGTTGATAGGATATGATATGGAAGATTCTCTTATTTTAGAGGGTGGAAGAACACCGAGTTATTTGGCTATATTGGATCAATTTGGAGAGATGGTTTCGGCAGTAGCCGATATGGAAAGTATCAGTGCTATGAATACAGATTTTATCGATTCTAAATCTCACTTAATTGAAGGTGCAGAATACACATTCTTAGATGCTGATGATCCCGAAAATTTAGAGTATATCTTAACAAAGTTTACCGGTAAAACTAAATTTATCTTAGATCCGGTATCTTCTGAGAAAGCTGATAAGATAAAGCATCTAATCGGCTATTTTCACACAATAAAACCAAATAAAAATGAAGCAGAAATCTTGACTGGATTTTCTATAGATACAGATGAAGATCTAAAGAAAGCTGGAGAATATTTTTTAAACTTAGGTGTAAAAAAAGTATTTATAAGTTTAGATTCTGAAGGGGTGTACTATACCGATGGAATAGCCAGCGGAAAGGTCAAAGCTTGTGATGTAGTCGTTAAAAACGTAACAGGTGCAGGCGATTCCTTTGTGGCTGGGCTAGGATTTGGATATATGAACGATATGGATATGGAGGAGATTGTAAAGTTTTCTATGACTATGTCTATCATTACCATCTCCTATGAGGGTACTATCCATCCCGACATAGATCTTATGAAAATTGCTAAAACTATGAGGGAAGTTTCATGGGAAGAAAAATTTATCTAGAAAATAGATAGATAAATTAAAGATCTGAAAAAAGGAAGGAGATTCTATTTAGAATCTCCTTCCTTTTTTTCTATAAATATCTGTCAATCTCTGCCTGTAATTTTTTCAGAGCTTTGGCTCTATGACTGATCTCTTTCTTTATCTCTGGAATCTCAGCAAAAGTTTTACCATATTTTTCAATATAGAAATGCGGGTCATATCCAAATCCATCTGTTCCGCCTGGCTTTTCTACTATTACCCCTTCTACCTCTCCTCTAAAACTATGGTATTCACCATTTGGTTTTGCAAGAGTTATCACACAGACGAATTTTGCACTTTTATCCTCTTTTCCCTTTAATTCCTGGATCAATTTAATGTTATTTGTCTCATCGGTAGCATTTTCTCCTGAATATCTGGCTGAATATATTCCAGGAGCTCCTCCTAAAGCCTCTACACACAGTCCACTGTCATCTGCGATAACTGGCATGCCTACAGCTTTGGCTATCTCTAAGGCTTTCTTTTGACTGTTTCCCTCAAAG
>JAUXGP010000240.1 GCA_030621995.1 Psychrilyobacter sp. | reverse complement strand
ATCTACTATTTTTGTAAGCTCATCAGTCATGATAACCATATCAGCTGCTTCTATTGCAGCATCACTGCCAATTCCTCCCATAGCCACTCCTACATCTGCACGAGCCAGTACAGGAGCATCATTTATTCCATCTCCTACAAAAATAACATTTCCATCAATCTCAGCCTGTATCTCTTCAAATATATCTACCTTTTGACTGGGTAACAGTCCGCCATAGACCTTGTCTATCCCTACTTTATTGGCGATATTATTGGCTACAGTTTCATTGTCACCGGTTAACATATATGTTTTTATTCCCATCTTCTTTATGGATGAGATTGCTTTTTCCGAACCTTCCTTGAGTTCGTCTGAGATTACAAGATAACCCTTAAATTTATTGTCCACAGCCAGATAGACTAGAGTTCCGACTTGATCTCCTTTAGGGCAGTCTATATTATTTTCTTCCATCAATCGATAGTTTCCCAATAAGATTTGTTCTCCTTCTAAAATTAAACTTACCCCGTATCCCTCGATTTCCTTATAATCCCTTACTTTTTCCATATGGATCTCTTTACCATAAAATTCCACTATACTTTTAGCTATAGGATGGTTGGAATATGCCTCTCCGTGAGCCGATATATATAGGAGTTCATCTTTGGAGATCTCATTTGTAACTATCTCTGTAACCTTGAAATTACCCTTGGTAATAGTTCCGGTTTTATCAAATACCACAGCACCAACTTTATTGAGTGCCTCTAAGTGATTCCCGCCTTTGATTAAAATACCTTTTTTAGATGCAGCACCGATCCCGCTGAAGAATCCAAGGGGGATGGAGATTACCAGTGCACAGGGGCAGGATATAACTAAAAATATCAATGCTCTATATAACCACGTATTAAAATCTCCTACAAATAACGGTGGGATGACGGCTGTCATAGTGGCCACAACTACCACTGCCGGAGTATAATATTTAGCAAATTTGGTTATAAATTTCTCTGTCATAGCTTTTTTATTGCTTGCATTCTCTACCAACTCCAATATTTTGTTCACTGTAGAATGATAAAAATCTTTCTCTACCCTGATCTCTATGACCCCGTTTTTATTGATGCTGCCACTGAGGACAGTATCACCGGATTTAACGTCTATAGGGAGAGCTTCACCGGTTAATGCAGAGGTATCCAGAGCAGCATTTCCATCTATAACAACTCCGTCTAGAGGGAGTTGTTCTCCAGGTTTAACGACAATTATTGAACCTATTTTTACACTTTCAGGTTTTACTTTTTTAAGCTCATTCCCGACTTTTATGTTTGCAAAATCAGGTCTTATATCCATCAATCCTTCGATAGATTTTCTGGAGTTATTGACAGCTCTTCCCTGGAAATATTCTCCTATTTGATAAAACAGCATAACGGCAACAGCCTCGGAATGTTCTCCTACAAAGAAAGCACCAAAGGTTGCGATGGTCATCAAGAAGTTTTCATCAAATACATTTCCACGGGCTATATTTTTAAATGATTTCAACACTACATTCCCGCCGGAAAATATATATGCAAGGACAAGTACAGCCAGTTTAAGTGTGGTATTTTCTATTCCAAAAGTCCCTAAAAAGAATAAAGAAAGTGCTGCTCCTATCCTTATTTCCTCCCTATAGCTTTTTCTTTTTTCCTTCGCCGGAGCTTTCTCTACCTCTATATATTCCTCACTGTATTCTTCTTCCTCTATCTCAAGAATAGTAGTTCCCGGCTCTATTTTATCAGCCAAGATTCTGATCTCCTCCAAAAATCCGTCTCTCTCCTCGGATAACTCCACAACTAAGGTTTTTTTCATAAAATTTAATGTAGCTTCCAAAACATGGGGAAGATCATTTATTGCATTTTCAACCTTGGATGCGCAGCCGCCGCAGTGCAGGTGTCCTACATTATAGGTAACTTTTGTATTCCTCTTAGTCAAAATTTCCTCAATTATTGTTCCAGGTTCCAGGTTATCCGCTAATTTATTTAACTCCTCCAAAAGGTTTTCCTTTATCTCCTTCAATTCAATAAGTAAGGTTTTTTTCATAAAATTTAAGTTAGCATTCTCTACATATGACAGTGAACTGACAGCATTTTCTATCTTAGCAGCACAGCCACCGCAATGCAGGTTTTTTACATTGTATATAATTTCTCTTTTCATAGTTTTCTCCCTTGAAATAATGTGTTATATGAATATTTACTCATATGATACCTCAAAGATATATGAATGTCAACTCATATATGTGTGTTTATTTGATTTCAAAGATTCAGTGATGTATAATTTATTTATATAGGGTAAATGGAAAAAATTATTTAAGGAGGATCAATATGAAAAAAATCTTATTTATCATTCTATTTATAGTTATTTTCGGAATATTAAAATCACAAGGGATATTTAGTTATATTTCATTGGATAGTTTACAAAACCTAAGAGAATGGATATTAAATTTTGGAATAATGGCACCTATTATATATATTCTTTTTTATATTATTGTATGTTTGTTCTTTCTCCCAGCAATTCCCGTTACCATTTTATCAGGAATTTTATTCGGACCATGGCTGGGTATATTTTATGCCGTAACAGGGTCATCTTTAGGAATGGCAGCATCATTTCTCAGTGCCAGATATGTAGTCAGAGGATTTATAGAAAAGAAATTTGGAAAAACCACTACTTTCAAAAAAATAGATCAAGGGGTTAAAAATCATGATTGGCGTATTCTTATGACGACAAGACTTATTCCTATTTTCCCCTCTAATGTACAGAATTATGTTTATGGACTGACAGAAATCAATTTTTTTAAATATTGGATATTGTCCACATTATTTACAATCCCAGGAAAATTTATACTTATAATCTTCACAGGAACTATAATTAATAACTAGACTTGTGTAAAAATAAAACTGAACTCTCTCTTTTGTTCTCTCTCTTTGAGAATAAAGAGAGAGAAAGTTAAAATGAAAGCAAAAAAATAAAAAGATGTTAAACTACAATAGTTGGTATATGGAAAAGGTAAAGCACTGAAACTTATTTTAAAAAAATCAATAGGAGGATTAATAAAATGAGATTAATAGACGAACCACATGGTCAACACAAGGATATAAAACTGAAAGTTTTAATCAAGATATAGAAGATGTAATAGATAAGTTGGTCTATAGAATAACTTAAGAAGAGAGAGAACTCTATCCAATATTTAAGAAAAATTTTCCAAATAGGTAAACAATTGATGCCAGAATATTTATTCATAATCTAGACAAATAAAGATAAATTCTAAAATTAGAATTTATCTTTATTTGAGGCTGTTGCAAGTTTTGT
>JAUXGP010000058.1 GCA_030621995.1 Psychrilyobacter sp. | reverse complement strand
TAAAAAAAAGGCAGAATTGGAAATCCAATTCTGCCTTTTTTACTTTCTTACCTTTCCTCGGTTTCCCTTTATTCTCAGAGGGAAACCATAAAAAGGAAGAGTTACTTTCTTACTTCAGTTACATTCATCTTAATTGCGTCAAATTTACACTTATCGAAACAAAGCCCGCAACCGATACATTTTTCCTGATCAACTTTATGCTTTTCTTTAACCGCTCCTTCAATACAATCAACCGGACATACTCTTGCACAAGCTGTACAACCAATACATTTTTCTTCGATTATCTCAGCTTTCTTAACCTCTTTAATCTCGTTTACTATCGCATTTGTCGGGCACTTCATAGAGCAAAGCCCACAGTTGATACAAAGATCTTTATCGATCTTAGCTAAATTATTTTCAATACTAATAGCTTTTTTTATGTTACCGTCAGCATCTTTTACTTCTACCGGACATGCCTTTACACACATTCCACATGCGATACATGCTACAGTACAAGATTTTCTAGCCTGAGCTCCCTTATCCTTAGAGTTGCACAATACCGTTACTTTTTGATTTTCAGGCATCATCTCTATGATATTTTTAGGACACTCCTTCACACATTTAGTACATGAGATACATTTTTCCTCATTTATAACTGCGATCCCTCTGGCATTGATTTCTATTGCGTCAGCTGGACATACTTTTACACAATCTCCATATCCAAGACAGCCGTGCCAGCATGACTTATCTCCACCAAAGTAAAGGGAAGCTGTAGCACATGTTTTCATCTCAGTATTCAGATCATATATTTTAGTCGTCTTGGAGTTGTCTCCCTGACATTTCACTCTGGCTACCTGCTTTACAGCATCAGGGTCAGCACCTTCTCCACCCATAATAGCTGCTATATCATTTACAACCTGTGATCCGCCAGGAGCACACAGTGTAGGGTCAGCACCTTCTAATGCTACTGCTTCTGCATACCCTCCACATCCAGGAAATCCACAAGCTCCACAGTTGGCACCGGGTAATACATCCATTATTTTTTCAACATTAGGATCTATCTCTACCTCAAATTTCTTTGAAGCAAAGGCTAAGAATAGTCCCATAGTAAGACCTATCCCTCCTAATACTAATACAGCGTATATCATTTTTAACCTCCAAATCTATGTCATAGATTAATTATTTAAATTATATTTTCATTCCAGAGAATCCCATAAATGCCATAGCTAATAATCCGGCTGTGACGAAGGCTATTGCTACACCTTGGAATGGTCTTGGTACATCTGCATACTCTAATCTTTCTCTTATTCCTGCAAGTAAGATAAGTGCCATAGTAAACCCTATTGCTGCTGCCATACCATTTACAACAGTTTCGATAAAGTTATACTCCTCTTGAATATTTAAAATTGCTACCCCTAGTACCGCACAGTTAGTTGTGATAAGTGGTAAAAATACTCCTAAAGCCTTATAGAGATTTGGAGAAGTCTTTTGTACCGCCATCTCAACAAATTGTACCAATGAAGCTATTATTAATATAAACGCTATTGTCTGTAAATATTCCAATTCGAAGGGAACCAATAGATAGTTTTGTACTACCCAGGTTACTGCTGAGGCAAGTGTCATTACGAAAGTAACGGCCATACCCATTCCTATTGAAGATTCTACCTTTTTAGAAACACCCATGAAAGGACATATCCCTAAAAATTTAGCAAATACAAAGTTATTTATAAATATAGAACCAAATATGATTCCAAATAAATTTCCTAAATCCATCGATTATCCCTCCTTTTTCATCTTAATATAATTTTGTGTCGCTATGATAAAACCAATTGTTATAAATGCTCCAGGTGCTAATATGAATATTAACGCCGGCTGGAATGTAGGAGGAGTCAGTTGTAATCCGAAGAAACTTCCGTTTCCTAAAATTTCTCTGATAGCACCTAATACTGTAAGTGCCAGAGTGAATCCCAATCCATTTCCAATACCATCTAACAATGAAGCGAATACTCCATTTTTAGAAGCAAAACTCTCAGCTCTTCCCAAAATTATACAGTTAACAACTATCAGGGGTAAAAATAACCCTAATACTGCATATAGATTTGGAAGGTAACCCTGCATTACCATCTGTACAATAGTTACCAAAGTTGCTATTACGATGATATAAGCTGGTATTCTAACCTTTGCAGGTATCAAGTTTTTTATAGCTGATATGATTACATTTGAACATGCTAAAACCACCAGTGTTGCCAGTCCCATTGCCATACCGTTGATAGCCGAGTTGGTTACACCTAGTGTAGGACATAATCCAAGTAATAATACGAATACCGGATTCCCCTTAATTAATGGATCTGTTAAAAGCTTTATATAGTTATTCTTAGCCATTAGTTTTTCACCTCTGTTTCAAATACTTTAGTTGATTTCATAACGCCTGTATATATAGCTTCAGGAGATATTGTAGCTCCTGCAAAACCGTCTATACTTTTGTCAAATTGATAAGATTCATCTCTACCAATCCAAAGAGCCTGCCAATCAGCATTGTCTATATTTGTTCCCAATCCGGGAGTTTCCGACTGTCCGGTAACCTTTAGACCAGTGATAGTTCCCTTTATATCCAGTCCCAATACGAAAGTTATTACACCGGAATATCCATTGGTTTTTACAGTACTTGCATACCCTACCAAGTTTCCATCAGTGTCATAACCCGGAATAAATGTTTCCTCTCCGGCCGCTATTTCCTCTGTTTCTTTAAATTCTGCTGCTAAAGGCAACACTTGTTTTCTAGCTTCATTCACTATCTTTTTATTGATTTTTTCTATTTGTGGTGCAGTTATTGTATTTACACTGGATAATAATCCAGCTGCAACTGCTGCTATTACCAGTAATACAGCACCATAATGTACTAATCTATTCATTATTTTGCTACACCTCCAAACATCTTCGGTTTAGTGTATTTATTTATAAGTGGTACAACTCCATTCATGATTAAGATAGAGTAAGCCATCCCTTCAGGATATCCGCCTTTGAATCTGATTAAAGTTACTAAAATACCTATTCCGAAGGCAAATATCATTTGACCTTTTTCAGTGTATGGAGAAGTTACCATATCAGTTGCCATGAAGAATGCTCCTAAGAATAATCCTCCAGATAACATATGCATTATTGGATCTCCACCGAATAAAAATGCTCCTATTCCTACTGTTCCTATTATAACAGCCGGTACCTTCCAGTTTACCTGACCTTTATAGATTAAGTAAGCTCCACCTAATAATAGTGCCAATGCTGAAGTTTCTCCGATTGTTCCACCCATTTTTCCTAATAGAGCGTTTATATATGGGTTTCCTGCTGCAACTAGAGTCCCGTCTAATCCTCTTTTCATAGCATCCAACATAGTCGGTCCTGCCTGACCATCCAATACGAAAGTAGTTATAGCCACCGGCCAAGATGCTTGAACAAATGCTCTGCCAACCAATGCCGGGTTAAATATATTGTGTCCTAATCCACCAAATAACATCTTTCCTAATAGGATAGAAACTATACATCCAACTATAACTATCCAATATGCCATAGTTACCGGCACAACGAATGCAAATAATATACCTGTTATTATTGCACTTCCATCTTTTATATCTATATCTTTACCCATTATTTTTTGCATAATTCCTTCAGTTGCCATACATGTTCCCACTGCTATCAAAGTAGTAGTCAGTGCTTGTATTCCAAATACATAGACTGCCATAAATAATGCTGGTAATAAAGCTATTATTACATCATACATTACTTTTTCTACTGTTTCACTAGTTCTTACATGTGGTGAAGGACCCATCTTTAACAATTTCGCCACTTTTTTGCCTCCTATTATATGGGTAAGCACAAGGCATACCCTTACATGATATTACATTATTTTCTTGGCATAGCTCTTAACTTAGCTTTCCCAATATTGATAGCTTCTGTCAATGGTCTGTTTGCCGGGCAAATATATGAACAAGATCCACATGAGATACAATCCATTAATTTATATTTCCCCATCTCTTCCCATTGATTAAATTTAGCTAATTTAGCATACATAAGAGGCTCTAATCCCATTGGACAGGCTCCTATACATTTACCACAAAGGATACAGTTTTTCGCCTTACAAGGGTTTGTTTCTGCCGTTGTAAGAGCTAATAAACCAGATGTTCCCTTAACTACAGGTACATCCTCCGAAGGTTGAGCCATTCCCATCATAGGTCCACCCATAACAAGTTTGTCTACTTCTTCCCTCTCTACACCTGCGTAATCTAACATATCTCTAAACATCGTTCCTATTCTAACTTTTAAGTTCATAGGTTTTTTAATGGCTTTTCCTGAGATAGTTACTACTTTTTCAATGAGCGGCATTCCATTGATGATTCCCTCATATACTAAAGCTGCAGTTGCAGTATTTTGTACCACCACTCCTACCTTTGAAGGTAAAGTCCCGCTTGGAACTTCTCTGTCTAAGATAGCTTTGATAAGCTGCTTCTCTCCACCTTGCGGGTATTGAGTTTTAAGCGGACAGACTTCGATGCCGTTGTCCCCTTCACTGGCTTTTATCATAGATGCTATGGCTTCCGGTTTATTGTTTTCAATACCAATCTTAGCATTTTTTACTCCTAAGATATGCATGATGATTTTTATACCCTCAATAATTGATTTTGGATCTTCCAGCATAAGTCTGTTATCTGCATTTAGATACGGCTCACATTCTGCTCCATTCATTACTAAAGTATCGATAGTTACATCTTTTGGTGGATT
The DNA here is from genome assembly GCA_030621995.1 of Psychrilyobacter sp. GTDB lineage: Bacteria > Fusobacteriota > Fusobacteriia > Fusobacteriales > Fusobacteriaceae > Psychrilyobacter. The sequence continues at coordinate 4,171 of JAUXGP010000058.1, read as the reverse complement.
AAGTTTAATATGAGTTGGGAAACATGCTCCTCCGACTCCTACTATTCCTTTCTCTCTGATCATTGCAAGCAGATCTTCCTTAGATGCAGTTTTCCAGTCTTTGATCGTTGTTAATTCTGCTAATTCTTCCTCACCATCATTTTCAATAATGATAGTATTTATCTTTCCACTCAATGGGAACGGTAAAAATTCGATTTTTTTAACTACTCCACTCACTGGTGAATGAACCGGTGCTGACATAAAAGCTTCACTATCTGCAATTTTTTGACCCTTTAGCACTCTATCCCCTGGTTTAACCAAGGCGTTTAGTGGTGCACCTATATGCTGCAATAATGCTACATGTACCATTTTTGGTGCGTCAAAAGTTTGAATAGCTTCATTTTCAGTCTGTACCTTGTTTTCAGAAGGGTGTACCCCGCCTTTGAACGTAAACAGTTTCATCTACAAAACACTCCTTTTTTGTTAATTTATATTTAATTATTTTTGTCATTTTTGCCCTTAATTTTATCACAATTCGTTCAGTAATACAACAATTAGTGTTGTGAATTTATTAATTTTATTCTTTGAGAGACTAAATAGTGGTTTTTTGTTATAAATGTGTTAACTATTACTACACATGATTTTTCTGTCTAAAATAAAGTTTTATTATGAAATATCATATGTTTTTTTAAACTTTGTTTATTTAGAATTTCATAGATTCCTTTGGCCTGTTTTATCTTTAATATTTTTTTTCTTAATCCCCCTCCTATGGAAACCCCTAACTTATCTTTTCTATCTTCAATTAATATTCTATTTCCTAAAACTTCGCTCATCCCCTCCAATTCCTCTATATCACCAGGATCCCAAAGAATTGTTTTTCGTTCCTGCTCCAATGAATATTTGATGGTATGAAGGGTTCCTCCCGATCTGCCGGTCTGCACCACAAAGATACCACAGGTCATTCCGGACTGGAGGCGGTTTCTCAAAATAAAGAATATAGACAGGTTAGGAGTTGTAGGAGGCAGTTCCGACATCAAAAACCCATTTCTTTCCAGTATTTTTTCCGATAACTCCTTATTTTCTTTAGGATATATAGGAACTGCCAGACCCTGCCCTAATATTGCTCCTGTCTGCCCGTCTCCCTCAAGGCTTCCCATATGACCATATTCATCACATCCAAGGGCTAACCCACTGATATTCCACCAGTTATTTTGGGCTAATAATATCCCCATCCTCCTGGCCACTTCACGACCATATTTTTTCTCTGGTTTTCGGCTGCCTATTATGGCCAGGGATTTTTCCAGCTCATCCTCACCGGGAAAATAACCCCTGTAAAATATCATAAACGGAGGATCTTTTAACTCCTTTAAGTTTTTGGGATAACTTTTAGAGAAATATCCTATATGTTTTATCTCCTCTTTTTCACAGATTTGAAATTCCTCCTCTACCCTGATCTTTAATCTTTCTTGGTTGAAAATTCCATCTTCGGATAAAAAATATAGGACAGCGTTCTCTACCCTTTTTTCAGCCTCTATTCTGGGATTTTCTAGTTTCAATATACGGACGGATTCTAAGATTATTTTTTCCAGGGAGATCTCATCCAATTTAAATATATTTTGATTCTTATGAATCGAGTGAAAAAATATTCTATACAGAATGTCGTGACTTAGTTTAGGAGCTGGATATCTTCCCCCTAAAACATCTGAATATATCAATGAAAATAACATAAGATCTTCCTTTGTATACAACACAGAACTTCCTCCCGTCATATTTTTACCACATCTAAATTGTGATTTTTTTAACAAACACTTATAAAAATTTTATTAAAAACAAAATATAAGTATTTAATCAGTATTGTATATAACTTAAAAACTACTAAAAAACAAGCTTTTTTTATATTTATACTAAAATAGTATCAATAATAATCTTTTAGGGAGGTTTCCCCTGCCATTATTTTACAAATCTCAAAAAAAAAAAGGTTTTAGAACTACTTCTAAAACCTTTCCACTAATCTCAACCTTTTTTGTTTTTCTCTCTTAACAGCACCACTGCATAGGATTTTACCCCTATTTCTTCCCCGGTAAATCCCAGTTTTTCCTCAGTTGTAGCCTTTACACTTACCCTGTCCAATTCTAAATCTAATTCTTCAGCTAGATTTTCCCTCATATCAATAATATAGGGTTTTAATTTGGGCTGTTGCATCACTATTTGAGAATCTATATTTACTATCTCAAATCCCCTGTCATCTATAAGCTTCTTTACATGGTTTAATAACTTTATACTGGATATCCCCTTATAGGTCTCATCTGTATCGGGAAAATGCTGTCCTATGTCTCCCAAGGCCAAAGCTCCCAGCAATCCATCCATGATAGCATGAATCAATACATCCGCATCTGAATGCCCCAGCAACCCTTTTTCAAATGGTATTTCTACCCCCCCCAGGATTAGTTTCCTACCCTCTACCAGCCTATGAACGTCATATCCGTTTCCTATTCTATACATAGTCTCATCCTACTTCCATTCATGGTAGATCTTATCATAAAATTCTACTATCTCTTCTTTGGTCACAGTAGATGTTCCCATTCTTCCAACTACTACTCCTGCTGCTACGTTGGCTATCTTAGCTGCCTCATGCCACGATGCACCAGCTGCTGCTGCCAGTGTAAATACAGAGATAACAGTATCCCCTGCTCCAGTCACGTCATATACTTCCTTGGCAAAGGTTGGAATATTTATAATCTCATCCTCTAAGAATATGCTCATTCCCTCCTCACTTCTAGTCAGAAGTAAGTTATCTAAGTTTAATTTGGATTTTAATTCCAGGCCTAGTTTTTCTGTATCTTCTATCCTGGATAATCCCAGGCACTCCATAGCTTCCTTTCTATTGGGAGTCATAGATGTAGCACCAACATAGTTTATGGCATTACTTGGTTTTGGATCTACCGTTACTATTATATTATTTTCACGAGCTATCTCAATAACTTTTTTAGCTAAAGCAGGAGTAAGCACCCCCTTATCATAGTCCGATAAGATAATTGCATCTAACTTATCTAAGTGAGTTTTTAAATTTTCTATAATAAGTTCCTCATGATATGGTGTTATATCTTTTTTATCTTCCCAGTCCAGTCTTAATAACTGCTGATGCTGAGCTATAATTCTCCTCTTTACTATGGTAGGTCTGTCCTCTGCAATTACCACACCTACTGTGTTTATCTTTTCTTTTTTTAATTCATTCAATAATCTGGTTCCGTTTCCGTCATCTCCTATTACTCCAAAGGAATGACACTTACATGAAAGAGCAGACAAGTTATTTAGGACATTGGCTCCCCCGCCTAAAACAAATCTTTCCTCCTTTACATTTACTACAGGTACCGGAGCTTCCGGCGAGATCCTCGTAACCTCTCCTATAATATAGTCATCTAACATCATATCCCCTATTACAGCAATTGTCATATCTTTAAATTTATCTAAAATATCTATTAATCTAGTTTTAGCAACCATCTTTCCTCCCATGAATCGCATTTTTTTATGTATTCTTAGTATAACATCACATCTGCATTTTTTCAATTTTAAAAACCGTGACAGGCAGCTGTCACGGTTCATTTAAACTCACTATTCTCAGTTTTCTAAAAATCATACCTCAGACCTAAGCCCACAAAATAGTTCATTCTATTGTCCACAATGGGGGAATCTCCAATCTCGTCTGCTACATATTGTATCTCCGCCAAACCAAATGCCGACCATTTGGAAGTAAAGCTATATCTTCCTGATACTCCTATAGATGACGCATAAGCATATTTATCCGGATCATAAGCCTTATCTAATTTAGTGTTTCTAGGATCATTTACCTCGTCTTCACTTACACCAAAATAATAATTCACCATATTCTTATCCAACAAACTAAGGTTAATCTGTGGGATAAGCAATAATTTATCTGTCACAGCAAAAGGTCTGAGAGCAGATATTTTTCCTGATCCCCCTCTTTTTCCACCCCTCACTTCACCTAAAAGTTTCACCCTTTGAAAACCAGTATTATAACCTAGTCTCAATCCAAATTCCACCTGGGTCTCTCTGCTGCTTATTCCTTTATAACCATCTTCCATGTCAGAATTGTCTAATTGAGTTGCCCCTATTACTCCTCCAACACCTTGAAGCGCTATCCCTCCAAAAAGCTGAGAAAAGCCTGTAAGCG
>JAUXGP010000045.1 GCA_030621995.1 Psychrilyobacter sp. | reverse complement strand
TCTATAATACTTCTTAGCCAGTCTTCCTTCCACAGCTACACTCATGGCTCCTACAGCATCTTTCCCGGAAATATTAGATATATCAAAACACTCTATTTTTCTGGGGAATTTATTTAAATTTAAGGTCTCATAGAGAACTTTCATCCCCTCTTCCAATACATATTTTTGGTTGTGATACTTTTTTATCTCTTCATCCAGATTAAGATATGCCATCTCTAAGAGTTTTTTTCGCCTGCTCTTCAATACAGGAAAATATAGTTTTAAATTTATATTGAGGAAACTTTTTGCCCACCCCTCTAAAATTTCCTTTTTCCCTGTAAATAAATTGTCTAAGATTATATTTTTAGGCATCTTTTCATTGGAATAGTATCTCAAAAAACTTTCTACTAAAATATCATCTTCTATGAGTATATCTATCTTTAAGTTATTTATTCCGATGATCTTTCCATCTCGAATTTTTAATATAGTCAAAAATAATATATCTCCATCCTGTCTATACACAAACACATCCTCATCTATATCTTTCAAAACTTCAGTTACCTGTGTTTTCAATGAATTTTCAATGGCTGTAATTTGTTCCCTGTATTGTATGGCTCTTTCAAATTCCATAGAGCTGCTTAGTCTATTCATATCTTCCTTGAGCTGTTTTAATAATTTGTCTCCCCTGCCCTTCAGAAAGTATTTGGCATTCTCAATATTTTGTTTATATTCTTTCTCTATATTCTTATGAATACAAGGACCCATACAGAGATTCATATGATATTTAAGGCAGGGTTTAGGATAAGTTTTCTCCATATCCCTCTTACAATCCCTTATTTTAAATATCTTTATAAGGTTTTTCAATAAAAAACCGCTTCCATTTGGGTATGGTCCAAAATAAGCTCCTTTTTTAACATCTATATCCTTTGTCCTCCTGATAATAGAAACTTTAGGAAACTTTTCTATGGATATTTTGATATACGGATAGGTCTTTTGATCCTTTAGAAGGATATTATATTTTGGCAGATATTTTTTTATCAGGTTATTTTCTAAGATAAGTGCATCTAATTCACTCTTGCACACTATAAATTTAAAATCTTCTATACGATCTATCAATTCCATTGTTTTTTTATCTGTATGAACCTTCTTAAAATATGAGGAAACTCTTTTTTTTAAATTTTTAGCTTTCCCTATATAGATTATCTCTTTTTTCCCCGCCATCAAATAAACACCGGGAAGGTCTGGGATCTCATATCTATCCATTAAAGAATCCATTTTTCCTGCTCCCTATGATTTAATAATACCTTAATATTTTCCTTTTCACTAAAATATTCATAAATTTTATTGGCTAAAGTTACCGACCTGTGTTTTCCGCCGGTGCACCCTATTCCTACAGTCAAGTGAGTTTTCCCCTCTTTTATAAAATGTGGGAGTAAAAATTCCAGCATTTCTTCTATCTTTTTCAGGTATTCTACACTCTCCCTGTTCTTTAATACATATTCTTGTACTTCCTGATCATTTCCATTTTTGGGTCGGAGTTCATCTACATAGTATGGATTTCGCAGAGACCTTGCATCAAACATCATATCCAAATCTATAGGTACTCCATATTTAAATCCAAAGGTAGTTATGGTCAATACCATATCTCTTATTTTTTTATTTTCCAATTTGCCCTTTAAATTTTCAATCAAATTTTTCGGTGTAAAATCACTGGTATCTATTATTATATCCGCCAGCCCCCTTATTTCAGATAAGATTTTTCTCTCTAAGTAGATATTTTCAACCATGGAATTAGATCTTTCCAGAGGGTGGTATCTTCTGGTTAGATTATATCTGTTTAAGATCACTTCATCTTTGGCATCTAAGTAAAGGATCTTATAGGAAACATCCTCTCTCTTTAAACTTTCCAATAATTCCAAAAACTCATCTGTTATTTCAAATGACCTGATATCCATCCCTATGGCTATTTTTTTTATCCTTTCTTTATATACAGACAGCTTAAATCCATCTATCAAAAAACATGGCATATTGTCTATGGTCATATATCCTCGATCTTCAAAATAATTAAGTGCTGTTGATTTTCCGGCACCACTCATCCCGGTTATAATCAATATTTCCATCATTTCACCTCAAAATAATATTATATCTATATACTATCAAAATAAGGATTAATTTAATAGGTATAAAAAAAAGACCTCGTAGAAGTCTTTAAACAAGTCCTGACCTACAGTCCTCTGTATAGTTTTGGTCGCCTGCTTCAAAAAGTGGTAGTCAGATATATACAACATACAGTATCCGTAGGGGCTCGTTATACCCTCGTGATTTTTCTGATCTATCATATACAGCGCCAACCCCGGCGACGACATTAGGCCCAAAACATCAAGATGGTCACTAATAGGTAAGGTCTCTTGTTAATTTAATGATACTACAAGATATAGGTAGTGTCAACTGTTTTTCTTAGAGTTTTATTAGAGATTAAGCTTTTTTTATACACCCTATACTATTTTACAAGGATTTTTTAATTTTTTAAGTAAATTATATTTATAAAAAGCTAAATTTTGAAACCGGCTAATGTCACTAACTATTAAAATAAAACCTTTTTAGACACAGATTACACAGATTTAAAACCTTTTCTTTTGTCACTAATTACACGTATTACCACTAATATAACCCTATTTTCGTGTTTATTTGTGTTATTCGTGACTAAGTTTTTTTATACTCCTCTGTTTCTTCTGTTTTTTATCCGTATATACTTCAGTATCCGCGTTCTATATACTCTAATTATATTTGCATTCATCTGAGTAATTTACGGTTTAGCTTTTAAAATTTGTGCAAAATACACATTGGAGGGATCTTATGAAATTAATCTATACTAAAAATAATATTTTAAGGGGGATACTCATCTACTCCGCTGGGGATACTATTGCAACTCTCATAAGAGGTGAGCTCCTTCCCTTGAGAATATTGGGCATGATGTTACTGGGTGGAACGGTCTACGCCTTTGAAGTCCCAAATTATTTTATCTGGATCGATCAAAAAGTTAAGCATTTGAAACATAAAAAAACCATAAAAACTGTCCTGGCTCTCTGTTATTTCAACCCCATTTGGATAGCCAGACATATTTTTTTTATCCAGCTTTTCTCCCATGAAAAAATTGGATGGTTTATTTTAAATATTGGTTTTAAAAGTTTTATAGGAGCTCTGCCCATAAGTATCTTTGGTAATTTCATCATACAAAACCTTATCCCTATAAAATTCAGGTTTTTGGCCAGTGCTGTTTTTTCCGGCCTGCTGGCTATCTACTATGCTCTCAGTGCAGTATATTTATCCTAAAGTTAGGCCGAGAGGAACCTGTATCAAATTTTAATATTAAAAAAAGCTAGAAAATCAAAATAATTTTCTAGCTTCTTTTCTTTCTTCGAAGTTTATACCTCGGTTTCCCTTATTTTAGTTCATATTTAAAATTAAGTTTTAATTACACTTAATTTTAATAATCATGAAATCCCCATCAGAAGGAAGAGTTAATATTGTTCAGGGAACATTATTCTTTCTACACCCTCTATGATAATGTGTAAGATCATCATATGGATCTCCTGTATCCTATCTGAAGTTTCCCCCGGAATGATAAATTCATAGTCACACATTCCCTTTAACTTTCCTCCATCTTTTCCCAGGAGTACACAGGTAGTCATCCCTAATTTTTTGGCCTCTTCTACCGCTCTTATTACATTGGCAGAGTTTCCACTGGTAGATAATCCGATAAAGAAGTCTCCTTCCCTGCCATAAGCTTCTACACCTCTTGCAAATATCTCATCAAAACCAAAATCATTCCCAACACAAGTTATATGAGATGAATCTGAAAGTGAAATAGCAGGCAATGCTCTCCTGTTCCCTCTGAATCTCCCTGTAAATTCCTCTGCAAAATGAAGGGCGTCACAGTTACTCCCGCCATTTCCGCAGATAAGCACCTTATTTTTATTTTCAAAGGCTTCTGTCAGTTTCTTAGCCACCTTCTCTGTTAATTTTTCTTCTTTTTCCTTCTCTATAAAATCATTTAATAATTTTCCTGTAATCTCATATGATTCAATTAAGTTCATATTTATCTCCTTTTCTTATATTATTTTAAAGTTCTTTGTAAAGTTTATAAATTTAATGATCTCCAGTAAACTTCTTTTATCCTTTGTGATAGCTATTTGATATCCATCCGATACCTCAGCTATCTTTTCAATAACCTTAAATTCCCCTGATTTAATTTCCTCATAGACCGCATAATAAGGCAGGACTACATTCCCTACTCCTTCTCTGACGAAAGATTTAATCACACTTAAACTCCCGCTAATCGGGATCTTAGTTTTAAATTCTATTTCGTGGTTATTCTCTATGGCTGTTACCGCCTCATTATGTTTTAATATTTGTTTACGTACAATAAGGGGAGTATCAGCAACTTCCTTGATATCTCTATAATCTCTTGCACTGACTAAGCACAGCGGGAACTTCCCTACATCTATAATTTCTAAATTTATATCTGTTATATGAGTCTCATCGATGATAGCTACATCTATATCTCCATCTCTCAATTTTTCCAAGATCTCTTTTTTTGAGGCTACCACAACATCATATTCTATCTCCTGATATACCTTAGAAAATTCTTTCATCAATTTTGGCAGCAATGGTTCACCTATGACAGTCGTAGCACCAATACTTATCCTGGCTCTGTCTACTTCTACTATCCTTGCCATCTCTTTCTCTACCCTTTTAACTTTTTGAAAGATATCCTCACTCATCTTGTACAAAACTTCCCCTGAATAAGTTAATTTTATCTTCTTTGAACTCCTGTCAAATAACTTAGTTCCCAACAGCTCCTCAAACTTTTTAACCTGTATAGAAACTGCCGATTGATTTATGTATAGATTATGTGCTGCCTTTGTAAAACTACATTCTTTAGCCACTTCATAAAATATTCTTAAATAATGTAAATCCAATTTTTCCCCACCTCAATAATTTAATTATATTTTAGTATACTACACATCTATATTCTTATTCAATAACTAATTTCAATAATATAAGACTCCTCCTAAAGTTTTCCTAAAGATGGTTTTTTCTTTTAGGTTTTTATGCATTTTTCACAATAAAATGCTATAATTTATTTAGTATAAATCATTTAGGAGGAGACCTCATGAAAAACTCAGTATTTTTCTTTTTTTTCTTAATCCTGATAAATATTGCTGCCTTTTCCAATGAGGTAATCAACTCTAAAGGCACTAAAATTATTGAGATCAAGGGCCAATATATCGATCTTACCATCTCGTCCTATGGCGGCGAAAACATAATATTAAATCAGCTTTCGGATAAAAATAATCCCATAATAAAAACCAGTATAAGAGAAGATATTTTACAATATAATTTAGACAATCATAAAAAAAACAGTTTTTTTAAAATCAAGGTTAAATTCAACCTTTTGATCCCCCAAAATACTAATTTTAAATATTTTATAAAGACTACAAATAGTTCTATCACTGTAAATGGAATAAATGGGAAAATTTCTATAGATAACTCCAAGGGAAAGGTCACTATAGATAACCTGGTGGGAGACCTAGACCTTATGAATTCAAATAAAGATATCAAATTATCCAATATTGTAGGAGATATTTCTGTAAAAAGCTGGTTCAGCCGGGTAACTACTAAAGATACCCTGGGTATTCTCAATATTCAAACTACCCATAAAAAAATAAAGATAAAAAATGCTGAAAAAATAGGAGATATTTCCACATCCAATGCTCCTATTTCAGCCGAATTCCAGAGTATTACCTCCGATTCAAAAATAGTTACTTCAAATCATAGTCTCACTATAAAGATACCTGAAAATCATAACTTTAATTTTTCTATTTTCGGCGACTTAATCTATGTAAAAAATGAGTTTTCAAAATTAAATACTGACAACTTTTTAATCATCGGAACATCCAACGGGACTATAAAAATCGAAAAGAAGTAGAAGCTGGATAGATTCCATCTTCTACTTCTTTTATTTGTTTACTGATTAACTTTAACTCTGACTGCCAGAGTTTCATATGGTCTTAACTTACCATTTCTATCTGCCTCATTATAATTCGAGATAATTATTTCCCCATCCTTCACGCCTGCCATCTCCGGAATCACTATACCTTTATCTGTCATATTAGAAAAAACATAGAGTTTTTCTCCTCTATATTCTCTGACATATGAAAAATTATCCTGAGATTTTTTATATATCAGGTCAAAGGTACCATTTTTAATAAGATCCATTTCTCCCCTTATTTTTATCAGCTCTTTATAGGTATAAAATATAGAGTTTTTATCCTTCAGTGCATCCTCAACATTTATCGTCTTATAATTTTCATTGATGACGATCCAGGGTTTCCCCTCTGTAAACCCGGCATTTTTACTGTCATTCCACTGTACAGGTGTTCTGGCATTATCTCTGGAAATATTATCTATTCTTTTCAACACCACTTTCTCATCTTCTTTTTCTACTGCTGTGTCAAAATAATTTATGGCTTCCACATCCTGCATCTCTTTCCTGCTCCAGGATCTATTGGTCATTCCTATTTCTTCTCCTTGATAGATATAGGGGGTTCCCTGCATCAAATGAAGGAGGATTGCCAGTCCCTTTCCTGAAATCTCTCTAAATTCTTCCCTGTCATCTCCAAATCTGGATATTGCTCTAGGCAGATCATGGTTATTATAAAAAAGCGAGTTCCATCCATTTCCATACATTCCTTTTTGCCATTTTTCAAAAATTTCTTTTAATTTTACTTTATCTATCTCTGTAGTCCATTTATCTGCATCAAACATAGTATGTTCGAATGTAAAAATCATCGAAAATTCACTCCCGTCAGGATTTGAATATTTTTTAGTATGTTCTAAATCTGCTGACCATGTCTCCCCTACAGTAAAACTATCATCATAATTTCTGTAAGTAGCGTCAGCCATCTCCTCGATATACTCATGAAGTTTCGGCCCATTGGACATCTCACACCTTTCCCAGACTTTGCTGATCATATCGATTACGTCAAATCTAAACCCTTTTACTCCTTTATCCAGCCAAAAATTCATCATCCTATAAGTTTCTTTTCTCACTTCCTCATTATCCCAATCCAGATCAGCCTGAGTTCTATCAAAATTATGCAGGTAGTATAGATCTAAATTTTCAATATACTCCCAGGCATCTCCTCCAAATATTGAAGTTATCGGATGATTCTCCACAAATTCTTTCTCTCTGAAAACATAATAATTCTGATATTTTTTACTCCCTTCAAGAGCTTTTTTAAACCACTCATGCTCTGTAGATGTATGATTAGCCACTATATCCATAAGGATTCCCATCCCTCTTTTCTCTGCCTCAGATAAAAGCATCTTAAAATCTTCCATAGTTCCAAAGTCTGGATCAATCTGGTAGTAATCCGCAATATCGTAACCATTATCGTTTTTAGGAGAGCTATATACGGGAGTTAACCACAGAAGATCCACTCCTAAATCTTTCAAATAGTCCAATTTACTTATTATCCCCCTGATATCCCCCATCCCACTTCCAGTAGTATCCATAAAACTCATAGGATATATCTGGTATACTACTTTATCTTTAAAATTCCCGTTAATATTTTTCATCTTTCGTCCCCCTTCAATATTTTATCCGTACTGCTAGTATACTCTATTTTAGTCAATTATTTTTTTAAAAAACTATAAAAAAGCAGAAGTCTTTAAAACCTCTGCTCCTTTCTGATTTTTTTATTTTACGACAGATCTACATTTTTACACCCAAATAGGTATGTAAGGATAAATCCGGAAATATATGCAATTATTAATGCTGACATATACAGTATTATTGCTGTCAACACCCCGCTGTTTGATGTCATAGCAAATGATCCCAGGATTCCTGAAGATCCAAATACAGTATTCAGTCCAAAAGTAAATCCTATCTGAGACATTATACCTATATATACCCCGCCAACTGCTCCTCCTATCATAGATGTAAAGAACGGTTTTACCCTGGGCAGCGTCACACCGTAGATCAACGGTTCTCCTATCCCTAAGAAACCTGGTACAATTGCTCCCCTGATATTCTCTCTTAAATTGGATTCTTTAGGAGATTTTACATACAGTGCCAGTGCTGCTCCTACCTGTCCTGCCCCTGCCATGGCTAAGATTGGAAATAGAGAGTTCATCCCAGTTGTTTCCACCAACCCCTGGTATACCGGCACAAACCCCTGATGTATTCCCATCATAACTGACGGCAGGAATAGTCCTGCCAAGATTCCTCCTCCAATCGGATTTCCATTTAGATGTGCAAATGCATAGTTCATCAGACCAAATAATTTAAATGACAGCGGCATGATCAATGTATAAGTCAATGCTCCCATACCCAACAGGGTAATTATAGGAGTTGTAATTATATCTGTCGGTTCCCAGGAAAATTTCTCCCTGATAAACATTTCAAATTTAGCTGCAATTATTGTAGTGAATAGGATCCCTATCATTCCCCCACGAGGTTCAATCGTCTGTCCAAAGAACTCTGCCATCCCACTATTTCCACCATCACCGTACCCAAGTAAGAATAACCCTGATAACATCCCGCCGATTACTCCAGACCCGCCGAATGCTTTCGTTGCATTGAAACCTATCATTATATACATAAATTTAGTCAGTGATTTGTTGAATACATTTATATAGTTAACCCAGTCACCGGTTATATTTAACTCCTTGCACAAGCCTGCTAACCCTGCCAGCATTCCCGCTGCGATAAATCCCGGAATTAATGGAACAAATATATTGGAAAAATTCGCCATAAATCCTTGAAATTTACTTGTTCTTTTGGCTTTCACAGCATTTTTTTGATTTTTAACCCTATCTTCAAAATTCTCCTCTTCACCAGTTTGATTTCCAGCAGTTGACTTATAGAGTTCATCCAGAGCTGTATATGCTTTTTTTACCTTTCCAGGCCCAAATATTAACTGCAACTCATCACCATTTTCATTTAATCCCAATACACCCTTGATAGCTTTTAATCCTTCCAGATCTACCCTGTCTAAATCCTTTACAGATATCCTCAGACGTGTCATACAGCTGGTATAACTTTTGATATTTTTCTTTTCTCCTGCAAGCTTCATTATTTTTTCTACAATTTCCTTATAATCCATTTTGCCCCCCTATATCCTATGACAGTACGGGTAATTTATAAATTACCCCTCCGTAAATCCAAAACCTTATTTTTGACCCAGACTAAATTCTGATTTTAACTTTTTTGACACAGATTACACAAATGATATACGAATATTAAATTTTCTTATAATTAGAAAAAAATTTAAATGTATAATCTAATTTTCACAGATTTATTTTTGACGTAGACTAAGATCTGACTTTTAAATATTGACAAAATCAAACTTTATTATTTTATTCTAGTCGTAAAAAGTCTTCTTTTTCAGAGTCGTTTTAAGTCAGTGTCTAAATATTTCAAATTATCCGTGTATACTTCAGTATCCGCGTTCTATTTTT
>JAUXGP010000263.1 GCA_030621995.1 Psychrilyobacter sp. | reverse complement strand
GTCCAGACTGGACTACCTTTTGGAAAAAGATGGCAGGAAAATATGGGTAGAGATCAAGGGTGTTTCATTGGCAGAAGACAGAGTAGCTATGTTTCCAGATGCACCCAGTGAGAGAGCTGTTAAACATCTAAAGGAGCTCATTGAACTAAAGGAAGGTGGAGATAGAGCAGCAGTGATTTTGCTGGTTTTTAGAAGTTCGGACAGCTTTAGACCCAGATATGAGACAGACCCAAAATTTAATGAATATTTTTATAAAGCTATCTCTGCAGGAGTAGAAATATATCCTATACAACTATCTCTGGATAATGGTATTATAAACTATAGAGGAACAGTAGAGATAATGAATAAAAGTAATAACTAGTAGAAATAAAAGATAAAAACTAGTCACAGATTACACAAATTTGTGCAAAGCACATCGGGGGGGTAAAGATGACAAATTTTAAATTTGTACAAAACAAAAAATGTGAGTATTTTCCATGTCATACAATAGCTGATGAGAGTAAATTTAACTGTTTATTCTGTTACTGTCCATTGTATATGCTGGGGGAGGAGTGTGGCGGTAACTTCAAATATACCCACGGGATAAAAGATTGCAGTAATTGTATAATTACACACATGAAGGATACGGGATATGATTTTGTCCAACAAAAAATGTTGACTGTAATTGATATAGTGCAAAATGAATATCTGGACAAACATAAGGATAAGGAAAAAATAGATATTAAGTAATCTTTATAGTAATAGCAGGAGCTCAGAAAATAGCGTGAAAGAGGATAAAATCTCTATAAGCATATTTCTGAGCTTTTATATTGATAAAACTTTAAAAATTATTTAAAAATTTATTGATTCTTTCATTCTTAGTAGAATTAAATATTTTGTCGGGAGTATCGCAGTTAAGGATATTGCCGCAGTCCATAAAAACTACTCTGTCTGAAACTTGTTTTACAAATTCCATCTCATGGCTGACTATGATCATGGTTATTCCGGTGTTTTTAAGAGATTCAATAACTAAAAGAACCTCCTTTACCATCTCTGGATCAAGGGCAGAAGTGGGTTCATCAAAGAGAAGTATTTCAGGATTTCTGGCAAGGACTCTGGCGATAGCTACCCTCTGTTTTTGTCCTCCGGAAAGGGCTGCAGGATAATTATTCATTCTGTCCTCAAGTCCTACCATAGTTAAAAGCTCCATGGCTTTTTTTTCGGCAGATTCTTTCTTTTTTTTATCTACAACTATGAGAGGTTCCATGACATTTTCGAGAGCTGTTTTATGTGGAAAGAGATTAAAGGATTGAAAGACCATTCCCATCTTTTTTAGGATGTCGAGCCTCTCTTTTTTTCCAGGGTTTCTTCTGTCACACACAAGGGGTGCTCTAAAAACTTCAAGTGTTCCCGAGTCTATTTCTTCTAAGTCTATGAGACACCTTAAAAGAGTGGATTTCCCGCTGCCCGAGGGTCCGATAATGGAAATAATTTCTCCCTTATTAATATCTAAGGATAGATCTTTTAGGATACTCAGATTTCCAAAGGATTTGTTAAGATTTTTTATACTTACTGACATGAAATCACCAACCTTTTTTCTAATCTTTTAAAGACAATAAGAATTAAAGTGGAAAGAACAAGGTAGAAAATCCCACAAATGAAGAAGGGAGTTATCGTAAAATCCCTCGTTACTATCTCCCTTGAATTTCTCAAAATTTCAGCTGTACCTATAACTGAAACCAGAGATGTGTCTTTAATGAGGGCTATGGCCTCATTGGAAAGGGGAGGCAGTGCAGTCCTAAGAGCTTGGGGGATTATGATCCTGATCATAGTTTGCCAGTACCCCATCCCCAACACCTTTGCAGCTTCATACTGTCCCCTGTCTATCCCCTGGATACTTCCACGAAATATTTCGCATAGGTAGGCAGAATAATTGACGATAAAGGTAATGCTGGCTGCAGTAAAAGGGGAAAGTACTATTCCCATTACCGGCAGTCCGTAGTACATGAAGAAGAGTTGTAAAAGCAGAGGTGTACCCCTGAATACCCAGGTATAAAGATTTATAAACTTCTTTATCAGTGAAAACTTAGAAAGTTTACCCAGTGCAAGCAAGAGTCCCAATGGAAGTGAAAATAATACTGTTATGAGATAAAGTCTCAGGGTAATATCCAGTCCCTTTGCTATATAGTAGATGCTGTCAGTCATATTTAATCTCTCCCTCCAAACCATTTTTCATATATTTTATTGTAGGTTCCGTCCTGTTGCATTTTATCTATAATTCTGTCTATCTCGGTGATAAGTGAAATATCTTCTTTTCTCATTCCAATACCTGTGTATTCAACGGCCAACGGATCATTTACAATTGAAAATATATCTTTCTTTTCTTTTCTTTCTTTTTTAGCAATATAATATTTACCCACCATGGAATCAATTATTACGGCCTGGGTTCTTCCTGCTTCCAGATCTAAAAGTGCTTCTACGTTGGAACCGTATTTTTTTACATCTTTTACATCTGCGTATACTGGATTTTTTTCGAGGGCAAAGTAGGAAGAACTTCCCATCTGCAAACCAAGGGTTTTTCCTGAAAGATCTGAGATCCCTTTGATCTCACTGCCGCTTTTAGTAACAATTATTTGTTCGCCGCTGAAGTAAGATTTTGAAAATGCGATCTGCTTTTGTCTTTCCTCGGTGATGGTCATTCCATTCCATACCATATCTATTTTTTTACTTCTAAGTTCGAAGATGATACCATCCCAGTCACAGGGTTTAAATTTTACCTCAACTCCCATTCTTTTGGCAGCTTCTTTGGCTAAGTCGATATCAAATCCGATTATATCACCATTTTTCCCTCTGAATCCCATAGGTGCAAAGGTATCATCTAATCCTACAACAAAATATCCGTCTTTTTTTATTCTTTCTAAAGTGTCCCCCTTTTCATTTGAAAAAGCAAAAGATTGTATACCAACCAATATTAAAATTAATATTATAAAATTTTTTTTCATAAATAAAT
>JAUXGP010000182.1 GCA_030621995.1 Psychrilyobacter sp. | reverse complement strand
CTAATTCATTGTACATCTTTGTAGATACACCATGGATTTTTACTGTCTGATCCTCCAAAAAACTTTTAACCTGCTCTTCTATATCCAAATTCAAAGAATAATTTTTAAGAATTAATCCTCTTTCTTCTGGAGTCATTACCTTTACTTTATTGTTTTCTACCTGCTTCACCACTATTTCTTTAGCTTTCAGTTTTTTACTTTGACCTTTTAATTTATTCAAAACATTTATATTTGTCTTTACCATTGCCCCTCCTATATTTTCTACATCTATTTCTCTCTTTCTCCCTCATTAGGGAGAAAGAGGGTAACTACCCAATTATATTCCCTATTATCTCTCCATATACCTCTTGCATCTTTTCAGCCTTTTTAGAAGCAGTCTCAAATATAGTTTTTCCCTTTTCAGAGAGAGTCTCTTCTATAACACTTTCATGAATTGGAGCTGATAACAGTACTCCTGTCTCTCCTAAGAGCTCCTCTAATTCCTCGTTATACATCTTATTAAGCTTTGTATTCCTTACTAAATTAGGTACTACTACAGAGATCTTTTCTCCCTCTATCTTATTGATCAGTCTCATAATTCCTGCCACACTTAATTTATCTAACTTAGTCGGAACTATTATTTCATCTGTAATTAATAATATAGTTTCATTGAGTACATTAAATACAGGAGCTGAATCTACAATTATATAATCATATTTTTCTTTAAACACATCAAAGGCTTTTACGATCTTTTTCTTCAGGTTATTCCCAAAAATATCCGTTTCCACAGGAATATAATCTAAATTTTCCCTTACTTTAATACTTACATCACTGCCAGTTTGAATATGATATTTCAGACCCTTCCCACCTTCAAACCATCCTCCTAATAGGATTAAACTGTCATTTTGAGAATCAGTTGTAATAAGTGCTACTTTATTTTCCAATAATGCCAAACCATGAGCTATATTTTTAGAGAGAGTAGATTTTCCTACCCCTCCCTTGTTATTTTTAATAGTTATAATTTTTCCCATTTTCCCTCCTACTGCCTAAACATTTTATGCATTCATCTCTTTTTCCATAACTTTTATAATATATTCCCTTTCAGAATGTTTATATATTGTCGTATGAAGTTTATCTAATTTTTCTTTTCCAACTTCCTCCAGGAATAACTTAACTGCTGCTTCTTTATACCTCTCCTGTTCCTCTATTTTCATCTTCTCAAACATTCCCCAGATAAAGTTCTTGGTAATTTCACTGATTCCTTCTTCTTTATTTTCTTTTTCATCTTTACTCTCACTCGTAACCTTGGTTCCTTTGATCTGAGAGGAACCATCAGAAGGAGTAGTTTCATTAACTATCTCAGCATCCAATATATCCCCAAATAAACTTTTTTGCTTTTTTGCTTTCATTTTATCTTTATTACTTACTACTTGTTTTTCACTTACTACTTGCTCTTCTATCACTTCATTTTTAGGATTGTTTTTAATAATCCCGTTTATATATTGTACCAGGGTTGTCTGTATGTCTTTTTTCAAATTATTGTAAAGAGCATCTAATATAAAAGCAGCGTATTCCTCTCCATCTTCTTTAATAATTCTTTTAATTTTATTGTCTGCTCTTTTATTCCAAGCCTTAGATACGTATATATTTCTTTTGGCTTTTTCGACTTTTTTTAATATTTTTTCATTACCTTCGATTATTTTTATCTTTTCCCCTTTTTCAATGATAGTCGGAGCTTCTGTTTTCACTTTTCTTTCTAATCTATGTTTAAAAACTACTTTTTTATATCTATTTTTCGGAACAAATTCATATTCTGTTGCTATTCCAGATACTTTTTCTACCTCTTCCAAGGTTGGTTTTAAAAATTTATTTATAAGATTAGTTTTATTCGAATAGGATTTAGGCAGTGCAAAAAATTCAAACATCTCTTCTTTGGTTAATTCTATAGTTCCTCTTTTTAAATGATCCTTCAATAAAGAATACATCCTCAGAGTATATACCCCGTTAAGTTTATCTACTACTACTCCTTCTAAGGGCACATAAACTTTTGGTATCAGCAGTAATTCCAAAATTTCTTTTGGTATCTGATAAGTAAACCAGGTAGTTTTTTTCTTTTTGTCAATTTCAAATCTTGCTGATGCTAAAAGACTGGTTACAATATCTATTTCTATATTTTTTTTGTTAATATAATTAAATTGTAAAACTGTTTTACTTGCTTGTACAATATTTTTTTTTAGTTTAGTACTATTTGTCCCTATGGAATTGGCCAGTATAGTAAAATCTATTTCTTTTTGATCCAGTTGATTTTTTATTGCAATATCTTTACAGTAATCTTTTATTTCTAATATAATTTTATTTAATTTTGTATCATTTACTTTACTACTATCTAAATTATTTAAAGACAAATTTTTTATATCGTCAGTTTTTAATTTTATGATCCTTTCATCACTGGTTCTTTTTTTTAGCTGATCTATCTTAAAATCAATGATATTTTTAGCTACTGATTTTAATGACTGTGAATTTAAAACTTCTGTACTTATATTAAAATCTTTTTTATTTGTAAAAGCGATCTCTAAGACATTTTCATGGTTATCTTTTGAAATTCCTATTTGATTCAGAGTTGTTAAAAATAATTTTTTAAACTCTTCTTTTAATTCATATTGAGATTTTAATAATAGTGCAAAGATACTTTTTTCTACACCGATTTTATAATATTTTCCATCTTTAACTTTAAAAGTTGTTAAAGCTGAATGCTGGTTAAATATATTTTCTTTTTTATTATTTTTCATAAAATAACTCCTACCTTCTGTTTGTAGTTTTATAGTTTTTAAGTTCTTTAGTTTTCCGACCCTTTTAGCCCTTAAAAATTAAGGCTAGATTACCTCAAAAGCAACTTTTAGAAACTTATAAGCAACTTTTGTTAATTAAAAAACAACTTTTGGAAATCTATCGACAACTTTTGGAAATCTATAAGCAACTTTTGGAAATTCTATTTTTAAATATTTTTAGAATTCAAAAAGAAAAACAACTTTTGGAAACTACATCTCATATACTTATAAAGTATAAGATATAAAAAAGAAAAAAGCAACTTTTAGAAACTATATTTTACTGTTAATCCTAGTTATTATAGGAATGTTTAGCAATATTTTTAATTGAAAGGGTTAAAAATATAGATCTATAAACAAAAAAAGCAACTTTTGGAAACTCTATTCTATAGATCTTTTATATTTACTTCTAATTTTTTTAAAAAATAAAATGGATAGAAGCCAATAAAATCAACATCAATCTTTAGAAAAAGCAACTTTTGTTAAAAGCAGGAGGTCATTTCTATAAAAATATTAACTATATTCCTAATATTACTCAACTTATCATTCTCTATGGTTTCTGAGGAATACTGGCAAAAATTAAATGTTCATACTTATGAAATATACGAAGGATTGGATCTGGCTCTCACTGTAAATGTAGGTAACTACTATGATAATTCAGAGTCAGAGTTCAGTTCTGGGGTAGGATTTTCCATTCCCATCTATTCCAAACAACAAAAGATCAGCCGGAGAAATGCAAAGATAAAATATCTTCAGGATGGATCGGATCTCATAAGCAGCCTCAAGAAAAACAGAACCATTAATCTTGTCTTCCTGAAGGAAAGACACATAAATACGGAAGCCTATGAGAAAGTCTTAGAGCAAGTTGTAAATATAGATAGCAGTGTTTAGCTACAGACGCAGCCTCAGACCTCGTGAGAGATATTCTGAGAGCTTTGGAGAAGTTTCAGGTGGCAAAGGCCACAGATGATATTAAAAAGGCATTTGAATAGTCTCAGAAAGAAGTAGATGACCTAAAACAAAGAACTAAAGAAGGATTAAGGGAAGCTAAATCCAGGGGAAGCCAGGTAGGCAGAGCTGAAGGGCAGAAGGTAAGAACCAAGAAAGAGAAGAAAATACTGCCTAAAATCATCAAGATAGCCAGGAAGTTTGAAGGAGATATGAAAGATAACGAGGTTTCAGAGATACTAAAGATAAATAGAAAGACCTACTACAAATACTGTAAAATAATTAAAGCAGTCACTTAAAGTAACTGCTTTTTTAAATATCCTAGATTGTCAAATTAAATGCAACACCTGGTTCTCCCCAGAATTCTTCATGGGGAGTTTTCCAATCTAAACATTTCCTTGGTCTGTTATTAATTTTCTGTACCGCTTTATTTACCTCTTCTTTTGTTAATTTTAAAAAATCT
>JAUXGP010000278.1 GCA_030621995.1 Psychrilyobacter sp. | reverse complement strand
CCGTTTTCCTCAACAGCCTTATATTTCCCATTGAAACTTCCGCCTATCCGACCTTCTATGATATTTCTGCCTGCACCATAGTCTGTAGTAGTAGTTAGTACCACCAATAAAACTAATAACTTTATTTTCTTCATCTTTTCCTCCTATTTCTTCTCCTGTATCTTCTTTATTAAACTCAGACTTATCTTTCTGGGGATAAATTTTGTGAGAAATATCATAAATTTATTCAACCTTCCGTGGATCAGGATGTCTTTTTTAGTATCCATATTTTTATACAGGTATTTTGCTACATCTTCCGGATCAGCTATATGAAAGTTTTTAAAGAGTCCCTTTTCTATCCTATCCATCTTTTCAAAGGCAGTTTTTGTAGGACCTGGACAGAGAGTAATGACCTTTATATCACCGTTTCTGACCTCCTCTGCAACTCCTTCAGAAAAATTCAGCAGGTATGATTTCGTCCCATAGTAAACACTCATAAGCGGTCCGCTCTGAAAACCAGCTGTAGAAGCTATATTAAACACCCTGCCGTTTCCTGCTTTGAGCATATCCTTTAAAAATAATTTTGTAAGGATGGTAGGGGTGATTATATTTAAATTTATCATATCTAGATCAGACTGGATCTCTTTTCCTACAAATTCACCGTGGGATCCTATCCCGGCATTGTTTATAAGGATATCTACTTCTAATTGTTTTTTCTTTACTGTCTCATACAGATTAATGGCTCCTGTTTCTCCTGATATATCCAAAGATATTATTTTTATATCTATTTTATGTTGTGACTCTAAATTTTCTTTGAGGAGGGACAGGACTCCTTTATTTCTGGCTGTTAAGATTAGATTGTGATTATTTTGGGCAAATATATGAGCTAGCTCTAAGCCAATCCCCGAGCTGGCTCCTGTTATAAGTGTGTATTTCAAAGTTCCTCCCTGGTTTCAAAAATATGAACTATAATTAAAGTCCGGCTATTAAATTTATTATATCATAAAAAAGAAGCTAATTTATATAAAATCAGCCTCTTAATTTTTTTGTTTTATAGATGTTTTCACAGAATTATTATATTCAATACAAAATTTCTTGAATTTCTTTACTTCTAAAGGTTTTGTAGAAAAGTACCCTTGAGCATAGTCACAATTTAATTTTTTTAAAAGATTAAAAGTCTCAATGTTTTCAACACCTTCAGCTATAATTTTTAACTCCATAGACCTTCCTAAAGCAATGGAAGATTTAACTATATTATAATCTTTTTTATCAGCATTCATATTTTTTATAAACATTTGATCTATTTTTAACTTATCAAACGGCAGATTTCTAAGATAAGATATTGCAGAAAAACCAGTCCCAAAATCATCTAAGGCAAAAGTTATACCATATGTTTTTAAACACTTCATAACTGAGGATATTTCCACAAAATCCTCAATTAGATTTCTCTCTAAAATTTCAAATTCTAAACCTTTTAAACTTTTATCATAATTTTTTAAAGTATTGGTGATGGATTTATTTTTCAGACATGCTATAGGTGTATTTAAAGCTAATTTCATAGAAAATCCATCTCTCTCCCATTCTTCCTGGATCTCAAGGGAAGTTTTAATCAGCCAATTTGTAAAGGTATTGATCAAGTTAGTCTCTTCCATATAGGGCATGAATAGATCCGGGGATATAATCCCTTCCACAGGATGGACCCACCTTATTAGTACTTCAGCAGAGCTGATTAATCCGGTTTTTAATTCTACCTTAGGTTGAAAATAAAGGTGAAACTGGTTATTTTCAATGGCAGCAGGCAGTTCATTTAAGATAGAAAGTTTTTTATTGTGGAGTTTATTAATATTATTATTAAAATAATAGTATGAAAACAGATTTTTCTTTGCATAAGCTCGGGCTATCTCTGCATCCTGTAACAATCTTTCCTGGGTATCGACAAATCTTGCTACACCGATACTCAGTTCGGGATAGATTAAAATGTTACCTACATAGATATTTTGCTTTAAGATCTCTATTTTTTTTTCAAAAGAATGGGGACTGAAATGAGCCATCAACAGTCCAAAAGTATTATCTCTAAAATGAAAAAGTTTAACCTCATCTTGAAATAGTTTTTTTAAATTAAGAGATAAAATTTTTAAAAAATCTTCTAAGATAAAATTACCATATTCATTTAGGATTTGGTTGGAATTTTCAATTTCAAAAAGAGTTAAATATTTACCTTGCAGATGTTTTTTCTCTTTAAAAAAAGTGTCAAAGCATTTTCTATTAGCTATATGTGTAATTCGATTATAAAATGTTAATTTTTCTACATCTTTTAATGTTTTTAATATTGTATCTATAATAAATCCATTTGTAGTACTGACAATCACAAAAAATAAAAGCCTGTATATCCAATTTTCAGGAGACTGCATCTCCATAGTTGCAACTTCCACAGGAATAAAACTGGTAAAGTAGCCGGCCATACTGCCGAAGAAGATTCCGCCCAGATATCCAAGGAGCGCTCCTGCAAGTGCCAACGGAAAAAGGGCGACCGTTGTTTGCCCGAGGCGGTAGCTGTGCCAGGCAAAAAGCAAAGCAGCAATCGTACATACGCCAGTTGCCAGGCCATCAAGCCCGTCCAGCCAGTTGATAGCATTGATCATCCCCACGACCCAGAAAACAGTGAGAAGGAGAGCCAGGGGTCGCCAGATCCAGACCAGGCTGCCATCAAGCGTTAAAAACCATGAAAATGGGGCCGAGGTCCAAAAGGACGCGGCACCGACCGGGCTGGTAAAGACCTCAATAAAGATCAGGTGGCTCATGGCGATAGTCGCGCCAATAAATTGAATTAGAAACTGTGCCCATGGCTTCAAGTCTCGCCAATCATCT
>JAUXGP010000237.1 GCA_030621995.1 Psychrilyobacter sp. | reverse complement strand
CATATGAGCATGGAGAGGTATTTGTAACTGATGATGGAGCAGAAACAGACTTAGACCTAGGTCACTATGAAAGATTTATCGACCAAAACCTGACTAAGTACAGCAGTGTTACTACCGGTAGAATCTATCAAACTGTTATCAACAAGGAAAGAAAGGGAGAATACTTAGGTAAAACTGTACAGGTTATTCCCCATATCACAAATGAGATCAAATCAAGAATTGAGATTGTAGGTAAGGAAGTAAACTCTGATTTCGTAATCACTGAAATTGGTGGAACTGTAGGAGATATCGAATCTACACCATTTTTAGAAGCTATCAGACAATTCAGATATGATGTAGGAAGAGAAAATGTATTATATGTTCATTGTGCATTGGTTCCTTATTTAAAAGCAGCTGGAGAATTAAAATCAAAACCAGCACAGCATTCAGTAAAACAACTTATGACTCTGGGAATCAGACCAAATATCTTAGTATGTAGAACCGAGCATACTCTGCCTGAATCATTGAAAGAAAAATTATCACTTTTCTGTGATTTAGAAAAGGATGCTGTAATTGAGTGTATAGATGCTTCTACAATCTATGAAGTTCCAATGAACTTAGAAGAAAATGGATTAGCAGATGTAGTTTGTAAACAATTGGGAGTGGCCAATGAAAAACCTGCTCTTACAGAGTGGAGAGCTATGGTTCATAAGATCAAAAACCCTTCTAAAAAAATTAAAATAGCTGTAGTCGGAAAATATGTAGAATTAAAAGACGCATATATCTCTATAGACGAATCAATAAAACATGCAGGATACCATCAAGATATTAATGCTGAAGTAACTTACCTTCAGGCTGAAAATCTAAAATTAGAGGATTTAAAAGGATTTGACGGAATCTTAGTTCCTGGTGGATTTGGAGTACGTGGAGTTCAAGGTAAGATCGAAGTTATTCAATATGCTAGAGAAAATAAGATTCCTTTCTTAGGAATATGCCTTGGAATGCAGTCAGCAGTTATAGAATATGCCAGATCTATCATGGGTTGGGAAGATGCTCATTCAGCAGAATTTGAACCAAATACCACTCACCCGGTAATCGATATTATGCCGGATCAAAAAGGTGTAGAAATGGGTGGAACTATGAGATTAGGACTATACCCTTGTAAATTAAAAGAAGGCACTTTAGCTCGTGAACTATACGGAGAAGAATTAATCTATGAAAGACATAGACATAGATTCGAGTTTAACAATGAGTTCAAAGAGGAGATGGAAAAAGCCGGACTTATCATCTCAGGCGCTTCTCCAGATGGAAGGTTAGCTGAAATCGTAGAGATTAAGGATCATCCTTTCTTTATTGCCGGGCAATTCCATCCGGAGTTCAAAACAAGACCTAACAGACCGCATCCATTATTTAGTGGTTTAATCACAGCAGCATTTAACAGAACAGAAAAATAAAAGTATTTGGCTGGGATTTCTCAGCCAAATTTTTATCTAAAATAAAAACACTAAAATCTAAAAACTGAACCACGAATTACACGGAGGTCAGATCTTACCCGTAAAGGGCATCACCAAAATACTAGTAGTTTACCCTGTAAACATAGGTTTTGAGATAAAGTTTACTTACGTAAACTAAGAATATTGCGACAGTCAGCGTCAAAAGAGTTTTTATTCGTGAGAATTTAGTGACATTAGCGGTTTCAAAATAATAGTGAGAATTAGTAGCAAAAAGGAGGAAATAGAATGAAAGATAGAATGATGGCCCTAGGGTTATATATCAATGAAAGATTGGGTAAAAATATAAATTTCAAACAGATAAAAGGTGATCCAATTTACAGAGGTGTTTTATTCACCTGCATGAATGAGGACTATTTAGTCAGTAGTAAAAAATCTGAAGTTATCAATACCATAGTTGCTATGAGCAGGAAGAAAGCAGAAGATTATCCTCAAAAAATGGTAAAAAGATATACCCATACAAAATTTAGAAAAGTAAGAGAAAGAAAACCTGTGGAATTCAAGGTTAAGGGGAAGAGTTATTTTATAATCAAGATGTAATAAAATTCAATCAAAGTCAAAAGGGGGCTAAGTATCAAAAAAACCAATGCCATGAGAATCCTGGATAAAAATAAGATTCCATATAAAATAAATGAATATGAATATGATGAGTCCGACCTCAGTGCTGCTGCAATGGCAGAAAAAACTCTAGTCGAGATCCATAGAATATTTAAAACTTTAGTTCTTTTAGGAGATAAAACCGGCTATTTAGCGGCTTGTATCTCTGGAGAGCAAGAATTAGACCTAAAAAAACTGGCTAAAATAAGCGGGAATAAGAGGGTCGAGATGATTCATATGAAAGATCTCCTGAAGATAACAGGATATATGAGAGGGGGATGCTCTCCCCTGGGGATGAAAAAAACTTTTCCTACCTATATGGGAAATTCCTGCCTGAATTTTGAAACTATTTTTATCAGTGGCGGAAAAAGAGGGATGCAAATCGAGGTAGATCCAAATAGTTTGATCAAAATTTTAAATATTCATGTAGACAATATATCTATAAACTCCTAAATAAGGTACCTTTAAAATCAGGAGTCTTTTCTTTGAAATAAATAGAGCTTTATCTGATCAACCTCTATTTATTTCATCATACCTCATGAACCTTTAACATTGTTTTCTCCTGTCATAACCTAACATAATCCCTAAAATAAAATCTTCCTCTGCTGTATAATCTACCAAATAATCTTTCCCAATTTTTTTTATAACTTCTACACACTCCTTAGCTCCAAAAAAAATATTAAGTTTTTCATTTTTAGTTTCATATATTTTATAGTCTATCTTCCTATTGCCTAATTTCATCACAATCATGGCAAGGTTATTTTTAGACGTTGTATGCAGCACTAAATTTCTTAACCCTTTTTCATATTCATATATATGATGAACAAATACCTGCATCTTTCCCCTCCTAATTATCTAAATACTCACATACTTCACAGATGCTTTCCTTTAGTTTATTTATACTGCTTGAATGAACTCTTATTAATTTTATATTGTTTTTCTTACAGACCTTGTTGCATGAGATTGAAAGTTTATGACTTATTGTATTAGTAAACATTATACAGGCCTCACAGTTTTTTATCTTCTTCTCAAAATTCGGACAATTTTTATTGTATATTCTACACTTAAGGTTATTTTTTTTCATCAACCCCTTATACTCAAATTCTATGCCTTTTACTCCTCCAATTATCGCTATCATAGATCCTCCTGATGTTAATTCTTTTATTTAAGTTTGATTCTCAAACTATATGTAAAACATTATATATCACTTCGAAAATATTTGCAAACTT
>JAUXGP010000188.1 GCA_030621995.1 Psychrilyobacter sp. | reverse complement strand
TAAGATATATTAGATAAAAATAGAGGAAAGCTCCTAGGAGCTTTCCTCTATTTTTATCTATCTTATTTAGCTAATTTTTTTAATTCAGTAGCTACAAATTCCACATGTGGTCCAACAATAATTTGAACAGATGTTTTTCCCGGCTTTAATACTCCGGAAGTGATCTTCTTGATCTTAGCATCTTGAACTAATCCTTGATCTTTGACTTCCAACCTGAGTCTGGTAGCACAGCTGTCTACTTCTAGGAGATTCGCCATTCCACCGACATATTCTAAGATTAACTTAGCAGTTTCAGTATGAGTTGTAGGAGCTTCTACTTCTTCAGTATCCTCCTCTTCGTCTTCCCTGCCTGGAGTATTTAAGTTCCATTTTGTGATAGCGAATGTAAATACAAGATAGTAGATAGCCATAAATATCAGCCCTTGAACTATTAACATATACGGCATATTAGCCAGAGGTAATCTTGAAGATAGGATAAAGTCAACTAATCCAGCTGAGAATCCAAATCCAGCGATCCAGTGCATACTAGCTGCAATGAATAAAGAAACACCGGTAAGAAGTGCATGTACTAAGTATAATCCAGGAGCTAAGAACATGAATGAAAATTCCATAGGCTCTGTAACACCGGTGAAGAATGTTGCAAATCCAGCGGCAATCATGATAGAAGTTATCTTTGCTCTATTTTCTGGTTTAGAAGTTTTAATAAATGCAGCAGCGGCTCCTAATAATCCAAACATCATGATTGGGAAGAATCCGCCCATATACATACCAGTAACATTTTTACCGTCAACCAACACAGCTTTTCCTGCCCAGAAGTTTCCAAGGTCATTGATTCCGGCTACGTCAAACCAGAATACAGAGTTTAAAGCATGGTGTAATCCAACAGGAATCAATAATCTATTGAAGAATCCATAGATACCTGCTCCTAATGGTCCCAATCCAACAATAGAAGTACCAAATGTAACTAAACCATTAAATAATAAAGGCCATAGGAACATCAATATAAATGATACAACGATCATAACAGCAGCAGTTATAATTGGAACTAATCTTTTTCCTGAGAAGAAAGATAATGCCTTATGCAGCTCAACCTTACTAAATTTGTTATATAATGCAGATGAGATAACACCGACTAAGATACCAATAAATTGGTTACCATTGTTGATTTTACCAAAAGCAGCAGGAACATCGGCAACATCTATATGTTGTAATGCAGCTACAGCCCCAGGACTGAGCAGTGTAGTTAAAACTAAAAACCCGACCAGACCAGTTAATGCAGCAGCTCCATGCTGATCCTTAGACATTCCAAAAGCGACACCTACAGCAAATAAAATTCCCATACTATCTATAAGTGATCCACCAGCTTTGATTAAAAGTGCTGCTGTTTGACTGTTTGCTCCCCATCCGGTAGGGTCGATCCAATATCCAATACCCATTAATATTGCTGCTGCTGGAAGTACAGCTACAGGAACCATCAATGCTTTACCAATTTTTTGTAAATACTTAAACATATTTTTCCTCCTTGAAATTAAATAGTTATACAACTTTTATATGATTTAAAATTTGTCACATGGATTAAGATACCCCATAGGGTGTAGATCTCCTACTAAAGTTTTTCTTGAATTTACGCAATTCTTTTTAAAAAATTAAAAATTGATGTAATCTGATACAGTATATATTATTAAATAACAATCTATAACAATATATTACAATAAAAGTATATCAAAAATCAAGCTTTTGTAAAAAAAATTCAATTTTCGAATTAAAATTGTGTTTTTTATTCAAAATAATTGACAATAGGTCAAAATAAAACTATAATTTGATAAATAAAAAGTAAATATTATATTTGGAGGCGAGAGTTATGAGAGTTATTATTACCGAAAAAAATATTGGTGACTGGGCAGCATGTTATGTGGCAAACAAGATATTAGAGGCTAAACCTACTGCAAAAAAACCGTTTGTATTGGGATTACCCACAGGGTCGACACCTCTGGGAATGTATAAAAGACTTATTCAATTTAATAAAGATGGAATAATCAGCTTTGAAAATATAGTAACATTTAATATGGATGAATATGTAGGCTTGGATAAAGATCATCCGCAAAGTTACCACTACTTTATGTATGAGAACTTTTTTAACCACATAGACATAAAGGAAGAAAATATCAATATCTTGGATGGAATGGCTGCAGACTATAAAGCTGAATGTGAAAGATTTGAAGAAAAGATGAAAGCTGTAGGCGGAGTAGATCTGTTTTTAGGCGGAATCGGTCCGGATGGTCATATTGCATTCAACGAGCCGGGATCGTCACTTAGTTCTAGAACGAGAGATAAGGAATTAACTGCTGATACCATTATAGCTAATTCAAGATTCTTTGATGGAGATATAGATAAGGTGCCGAAACGATCGCTGACTGTAGGGGTAGGAACTATATTAGATGCTAAAGAAGTATTGATCATGGTAAACGGGCATCATAAGGCAAGAGCACTGCGTCAAGCTGTAGAAGAGGGAATCAATCATATGTGGACAATCTCAGCTCTTCAAATGCATGAGAAAGGAATCATAGTATCCGATGAGGAAGCTACAGTAGAATTAAAAGTAGGAACTTATAGATATTTCAAAGATATCGAAAGTGCAAACTTAGATTCTGAAAAATTAATAGCTGATCTATACGCAAAACTAGGAAAATAATATTTTTTGACACAGATAACACAGATTAAGAAAAGTAATTAACACAGATAAGACTTAATCACAAAGAATAGAGATAAAGGGTTTTACAAATTTGTTCTTCGTGAAGCTTATAAATCTCCTTTCTTTGTGCTGATAATTCTGTTTATTTTTTATCTGTGAGATCTGTGTCAAACTTTTAAAAGGGGATGAAATATATGTACGCATTGATAAATGGTAGAATATTTACCGGGGAAAAAACTATCTTTAACAGGGTGGTTATTATAGAGGAGAAAAAGATAAAAGAGATAGTAAAGTCAGAAGATTTAGACCGGTTATATCCTGATATAGAGAAAAAAAATGTGAACGGGAACCTTATAGCTCCGGCATTTATAGACTTGCAGCTCAATGGCTGTGGAGGAGTCTTGGTAAATGATGACCTGTCAGCTGGAACATTTGAAATAATGAATGAAACTAATATAAAGTATGGCTGTACATTATATACTCCTACACTTATAACCTGTGCAGACGATAAGATAGAGAGTGCTCTTCAAGCAATGGAAGAGATAGAGGACTTAGAAAGCTTGGGAGTTTTGGGACTTCATATAGAGGGACCGTATATATCTGTGGATAAAAAAGGAACTCATAGGGAAGATTTGATAAGGGTCTTATCGGATGAAATTATTGAAAAAATATCCAAGTCAAAGACAACTATCCTTACTCTGGCACCTGAAAATGCAAAGGCCGAGCATATAGAAACTTTGGTAAAAGGCGGAGTAAAAGTAGCTCTAGGTCACACCAATGCTGCCTATGAAGAAGTCATGGAAAAGAAACCCTATGGAATTACCATGGCAACCCATCTATACAACACCATGAGTCCATTTACCCACAGGGAACCGGGAGTTGTAGGAGCTGTATTTGATTCCAAAGATATAAAAGCGGGGATAATAGTAGACGGATTTCACTGCCATTATGCCGCTGTGAGGATTGCCAAAGAATTATTGGGAGAAAACTTATACCTGGTTACAGATGCGGCATCTCCTGCAGGAACTGATATGACTGAGTTTATGTTTGAAGGGAAAAGATGTTTTCATAGAGACGGGCAGCTTAGAAATGAAGATGGAGCATTAGCCGGATCGGTATTGACGATGATTCAGGGTGTGAAAAATCTGGTAGAATATGTAGGAGTTTCTCTGGAAGAAGCCTTGAGAATGGCATCACTATACCCGGCAAAAGCAGTGGAAATAGACAATAGATATGGAAGGATAGCCATTGGATATACGGCAGACCTGGTTATCTTAGATGAAAAAATAGATTTAACAGATGTAATAGTAAGAGGTGAAAGCAGAAGATAGTTCTTATTTTAGCCCTCCTCCCTGAGTCAGGGAGGAGGACTTTTATATTTAGATGAAAAATTAGAATT
>JAUXGP010000175.1 GCA_030621995.1 Psychrilyobacter sp. | reverse complement strand
GGGATGATCTCCTCCTCTTGGATTCTAAAGGCCTCCTCACTGACCTTATAGGAGATCTTTTCTCTGATGTTCATAATTTTAAAATCATCCATAGTATGGCAGCATAATTCTGGATATGTAGGAGTTCCTGCCGGTCTTTCTCCTTTTTCTCCTACAATCAACTCCCATTCCCCTACATAAAGAGTCCGATTTTTCATAAAATATTCAAAGGCTTTGGCCCTTAATACAGGTATGGAAACCTTTCCCTCATACATTTTATAGGCTTCTGTCATCAGTCTAGCTCTTTCAATGGAAATATGTGGCACAGCTTCTACACTGGCTTTTCTCAACATCTTAGTTCTGTTATTAAATCCTCTCAGCATTTGTTAACCCCCTATTTCTACTATATATTTTTTTTCAAATATCTTTTTTATATTTTCTATCACAATTTTACCGGGCACCTTCATGGTTTTATTTTTAAAATTCAAATCCAACTTATCATATTTATGTCTGCCAATCTCATGGTAGGGCAATAAACTTATTTTTTCAATATCCATCCCGTCGATGAGATCTAAGATTCCATGGATCTCCCCCTCACTGGTATTTACTCCGTCTATTACCGGGATACGAATAAAGATTCTGGAACCTAAGTGGTTGAGGAGCTGTAGATTTTCAAAGATCAATTTATTATCAACCCCTGTGAATTCTCTGTGTTTTTCAGGATCGATAATTTTAATGTCATATAAAAATATATCGATATATTGAGAGATCTCTTCTAACTGCTCGCTATTAACAAAACCGCAGGTATCTAAAGCTACTGAAATACCCCTTTTTTTCAAAAGTTTAGCTACCTCAATGGTGAAATACCCCTGGCTGAGAGCCTCTCCTCCAGACAGAGTTACCCCACCATTGGAATTTTTAAAGAATTCACTGTCTTTTAGAAGTTCATCGACTAAATTTCTCGCACTTATATCTCTGCCAACCAGTTCTCTGGATCCGCTGAGGCAATAATCTATACAATTTTCACAAAAACTGCACCTGTCTAAATTCGTTTTAATTTTACCGGCCTCAAAATTTATACAGTTATTTGAACAGGCAGTTATACAGCTTTGACACTGGACACACTTTTCTTGATCATACATAACCTCATTTTTAAAACTCTGGCTTTCGGGATTGTGACACCACAGACAGGTCATTGGACACCCCTTAAAAAAAACAGTAGTTCTGATCCCGGGGCCGTTGTGGATAGAACATCTTTGGATGTTTAATATTTTTCCTTGCATTACAGATCTCCCTCTATTATCTATTTTTCTAAGATTTTTTTAAGAATCATACTTTCATTATTAGTATATTACATTCTAAAGCAATTACAACTTTTTTCTTTATTTGCTGTCTTTGTTTTATATTGATATTATGTTAGAATATGAAGAGGGAAATCGAAAAAAAGGAGTTACTATGAACAAAACTGTAGGGAATCGTATAAAAAAATTAAGAACTAAAAGAAAAATGACACTAAAAGAATTAAGTTTACTTTCAGATCTTTCGGTAGGATTTTTATCACAATTGGAAAGAGGAATGACCAGTGTTGCAATTGATGATCTTGAAAAATTATCGCGGATATTTGATGTTGATATAAGTTTCTTTTTTACTCATGCAGCAAATGAAAAGAACTATGTAATGAAATCCTATGAAAGAAGAGTTTCGCCAATTGCCAGAGGTAATTCTATCCAGTACTATCTTTCCAAAGTAATAGAGGATAAACAACTGCTTCCCAGGCTTATAGAGCTTTTGCCGGGACATAAATGCTCAGCATTGGAAAGGGAACATGAGCATGAGGGAGAGGAATTTATATATGTATTGGAAGGGATACTTACCCTGGTAGTAGATGGGGTAAAAACAGATTTGTATCCAGAATATACTGCACATTATTTGACATCTTCCCCGCATAACTGGGTCAATAATACCAATAAAACAGTTAAGTTTATCACTGTTAATACTCCTAATTTTTTAATAGATACAGACGGAGAGTTATTTTACAAAAGTCCTAATAAGGAAATAAAATAAAAAAAATCCTCATAGAAATAAATCTATGAGGATTTTTTTTATTAATCCAGTTTAACTTTTACAGTAAAATTATCGATTAGATTTCCTACCGATAAACTACTGCTTGCTGAGTCTATAGAATCCAAAGAAAACCTGGTAACTGTCTGTCCTTCAGGTACTATATATTCCTTAGTATAAGTTACCCAGCCGTCATTTCCAGTTGTCATAGTTTCCTGTGTTTCTAGATCACCGCCAGGTCCGCCTACACTCAAAGAAGCTGTATCTGTTCCCGTTCTACCCCTGTGACTGACAGTCCAAACTAAAGTAGTTCCAGGAATGGTGACAACATCCTGATATAAAGAAGCAACTTGATTTGCGTTTAATTCTAGAAAATAATCTCCCTCTACAGCATTAACCCCTAAAAACCCATCTTTCCATACTTCTATTTTTTTATCTGTAGCAGTAGTCTGCCAGTGCTCAATCTGATCTTCATTAAAAAGGCTCCATGTACTGACCGATCTGGGGAGTGTTTCAAAACTTGGATTATTTATATAGTATCCATCGCTATCAACTGCCATAGCTTTAACACCTCCTACATCTTCCAGATTTTGAAGATCTTCTAAGGTGATAGAACCTTCCCCTTTCCAGATTTCATAGACCTCATCGTGGGTATATGCCCCATTGGGAAGGTTGGCATAGATCTCACCTGTGGTTCGGTTATAAAACCACCCCCCTGTATTATCTCTTAGACCAACAATCTTATCGGTTTCCCCATGGAAACTACCATTAGCTGAAAAAGCTTCTGTAGGGTGCACATCAAATTGATACAGTAAATTATCATCGGCACCACTTAAATCAGGAAATTCATCGGAAAGGCTGCCAGAGATGGAAAGTTTGGATCTGATTAAACCCAATTTATGCTGTATCTTTGCGACCTTTCCTTTGCTTATCGATTTCATAAGTTTAGGTGCAAGGGTAGTAGCCAATAGACCAATTATTCCTATGACTACCAATAACTCTATCATGGTAAAACCACGATTTTTTTTATAGGTATTTGAATGATTATTGATGTACATAATTTTGCCCCCGTTAAATTTATTTACTTCTACATTAATTACACTTTTTTATTTATTAAAATCAAATTTTGTTTTTCTTCTACCAAGAGAGTATTTTTATGATATAATTTAATTTCAAATAAAAAACGAGGTGGATAATTAACTATGTATACATTTAAAGATTTAGGAATAAAGAGGGAATTTGTGGATTCTCTAAAAAAAAGCGGGATTAAAACTCCAACTCCCATACAGGATATGAGTATAGAGGCAGTACTCGAAAAAAAAGATATAATAGCAGAGGCACCTACAGGAACAGGAAAAACTTTGGCTTTCCTTCTGCCTATGATGAACTCTATGCTGCCCAATAACAGCGGGATCCAAGGATTGATTATAAGTCCTACAAGGGAGTTAGCTATACAAATATCGGAAGAAGCCCGGAAGATAAATTGTAATAAGATCAATATCCTTACAATCTATGGTGGGAAGGAATATTCCAAACAGCTGAAAGAGACAAAGGGTTCGGTAGACCTGATAATAGCCACACCGGGAAGATTGGTGGATTTTATCAATCAAGGGCTGGTTAAATTAAATACTTTAAAAACATTGGTCTTAGATGAAGTGGATCAAATACTCCTTATGGGGTTTCAAAAAGAAGTGGAAGTTATCTTAAATAAAAGTAATAAAAAAAGGCAGACTCTGTGTTATTCAGCAACTCTCAGCAGTCAGGTGAAAAAAATAGCATATAAGATTACAAAAGATCCGGTGGTAGTAAAGGTAGAAGATAAAAATAAAAATGATAAGATGAAAAAATATCTGGTGGAGACTACAGACAGGTGGAAGATAGATGCCCTAGCAACTATTTTAAATCGTACTAATCCGTTTATGGCTATTATATTTTGCAGAACCAAGGCTAGGGTAGATAAGATAGAGGCTAAGCTGGAGGAGAGGGGGTACAATGTACAAAAGCTGCATAGTGATGTACCTCAAATTAAAAGGGAAAAAATTATAAAGTCATTTAAAAAAGCTGAAATACAATATTTGGTAGCGACAGATGTGGCATCTCGTGGACTGGATATTACAGGAGTAACCCATATATTTAATGTAGATATACCGGAGAAGGCAGAAACATATATCCATCGTATAGGACGTACTGCCAGAGCAGGTGAAGAGGGAGAGACATATCTATTTGTAGATCCAAAAGACAGAAGAATATTGGGAGAGATTGAAACATTACTGGGAAAACCACTGGAGAGGGTGGAATACGATGGAGCAAAAGATGTGATT
>JAUXGP010000288.1 GCA_030621995.1 Psychrilyobacter sp. | reverse complement strand
TACGTTTTTATAGTCTAAATTTAATAGGTTCAAGTCTATCTCCTCACAGGGAATATCAAAGGCATCATCAAAATAAGTTTTAAATCCCTTTATAAGAGCTCCTCCCCCAGTTAAGATAATCTTACTTATCCTCCCTTCAGTCAAGTTAGTATTAAAGTATTCTACAGAATTTTCTATCTGAGTAGTCAATTCATTCACTACCGATGTCAGATCCTTGAACATCGACACCTCTCCCTGTGTCTTATACTTTCTATTCTCATCATTACCTAATTCCAGCTGGTGTTTCTCTAATTCCGCCCCTTCATAATCTAACATCTCGTGATCTTTTATTATTTCGGTAAAATCATTTCCACCTATTCCTACTATCCTCAGCATATTTAGGGTTCCCAGTGTACTCATAAATATTTTACTGGTTTCTCCTCCTATATCAACGACCATTATATTTTCATTTGTCTCTTCCTCTGATTTTTGATCCAATATATCCACTAAGTTGTTCAGAGCAATAAAATCTGGAATTATTTTCAATACCCTTATTTTAAAATGACTTAAAATACCCAGAATTTTTTCAATTTCCTCTACAGGGATTGTAACTACCAACAGTTTTTTATAGAGATCATTTTCATAGATGGTTTCTACCTGGGTAATAAATTCATCCTTTGTATAACCTGAAATTATATCCTCAAGATCCTCCTCTATTTTAGCCTCTAGATCAGCCTCTGCTCCTTCCTCTTTAGTGTTGTTATATTCCAATGTTTTCACATAAAATTTAGAAGCAGGTATAGTCACTATTAAATTTTTTCCCTTTAGATTTATTTTTTTTCCCAGTGTCTCCAAAGATTCCTGAATAGCTATTATTTTTTCTTCATTCATATCCAGATGATTAACAAAATCTATTTTGTCTATCTTGTTATTTTTATAGAGTGCTACCTTTATTCCGCTGCTCCCTATATCTAAAGCTCCATCGACCTTAAACTCAAACATAGATCCTCCCCCCTTTTTAATTTAATTTCTCTACTGTCATACTTTTCAATTCATCACTCTCTATTATTATACTGCTTCCACTAGGTGTTACTTCTACCCCTTCTACATAGGTTATTTTATAGTTTTCTACCCCTATCCCAGAGGCAGATACAGACACTATTTTCTCATAAGTTAACACTATTGAAGTTGAGGTTGTTGTATCCAATAAATTTACATCTATTGGCGATACCAAAACATCTCCATTTTCATATAATCCGCTTATCTCTTTTAGCCTATACCCTCCTACACTTATTGCACTTCCTGTAGTTTCTGTCCATAACCTAACTATTTTTTCCCCGGTATTATTCAGCCATGCACGACTGACTACTTCAACGCCTACAACTTTATCCTCTGCTATCCATGGTTGATTGAGTTTATATGAATCGGTTATAGTTGATAACGCATCTACTGTCACAGCTGTTCCTGTTATTGTCGGATCCCATTTTGCTCCAAAATATTCATTGTAGTTATTTAAAACTACCCCTGTATAATGTTTATCCTTTATTGGAGCTATGATTATTACACTTCCAGATGTGATCTCTGTTGTATATTGTCTTGTTGTTGTTACTAAGTCCTCATCATAATCTTCACTGGCTCTATAATCTATACTACTTCCACTAGTTGCATAAGGATATCCCCTACTCACATATTCGTCTGCTAAATATAGTTCATAGTGAGCTATAGCTGACCCGCTATCCAAACCACTGCTTATCCTCATTCCTTTTATCTTATATATCGACCGTTTATTTCTATTCCTAGCTATATAATACATAGTCAGGGTGATTGTCATAAAAAATGACAGCATCAATATAGATAAGATTAAAGCTGAACCTTTCTTCTTCATATTCCCCCTCCTACACGCCTTCGGCATAATTTATAATTAAAACCTTCAAAACCACTTTGTTTCTCCCTAGTCACATTGCAAAATTTCTTTTTACTAAAAAGAAATTTAAGTACTCGTGAAGCGAGAGACATAAGAAGAAGAGGGTCACTCTAAATTTATCCTCGTAATCCCCACATCCCTCACTTCATTTCTTATTTTATCTTTCTTTCCATCTTTTCCTTCCAACCTCTCAGGTATGTCTATCTTAAAATGAAAGAGTAATATCTTATCTTTATACTTAAATTCGCCTATTTCTACATCGCTTAATATAGTTGTTCCGCCAGTTAGGTTCGAATCAAAATCATTTTCTATTTTTATTTTCAATTTATTATCTTCTAATGCATATTGAACATATTTAGGATCCCCATTTAGATCTGTCGTATAAATAATAATTTTTTTTCCTGTAGTACCTTCATCCGACAAATCATCTTCTTTATCATCGCCATCTTTATTAATAAAGACGCCTACGGGTTTCCCGCCTAAGTTACTGTCACTTCTTGCATTTCTTACATCTCTTTTTATAAACTCCACTACCTCATTCAAACGACTATCCACCTTGGATTGATTATAAAGTCTGTCTTGAGCACCTATAAAAGCACTGATCAGGGGAGAAAACATTAGCATAACTATTCCCATCACAGCTGTTACCATTATTATTTCTATCAAAGTAAACCCTTTTTTTTTCATCTCATCACTTCCAATTTTCGATAGGAGTTATTATAAATGTTGTCTCCATCTGATTTTTCCCAAATCCAAATATAAATTTTCCATAGATAATATCATCTTTATACATATCCTTTGGACTGACTGGTGTCTCACCTGTAACAGGGTCTTTATAAGTATCGTCACTT
>JAUXGP010000135.1 GCA_030621995.1 Psychrilyobacter sp. | reverse complement strand
GACCTGTCTAAGGGGTTGCCGATAACTACCTTAAGAAGGCAGTATTGGAAGGGTGCTATCCAGGAATTGATATGGATATGGGTAAAAAACTCCAATAACATCAAGGATCTTCCGTTAAAGATATGGGATTCTTGGGCTGATGAAAATGGGAGTATTGGAAAGGCCTATGGATATCAGCTGGGAAAAAAGATAGATTTTCCTGAAGGAAATATGACCCAGGTGGAGAGGGTTATCTATCTGTTGAAAAATAAACCCGGTGACAGAAGGATGGTAGTAACTATCTGGAACAATGAGGATATGAAGGAGATGGGACTGGTTCCCTGTGCTCATACCATTACTTTTTCTGTGATAGGCGGGAAACTCAATGCAGTATTGGACCAGCGTTCCGGAGATTTCTTGGCTGCTTCCGGGCCTGGAGGGTACAATGAGATACAATATGCTACTCTGGTATATATGCTGGCTCATATATCAGATTTAGAGGTGGGGGAATTTGTCCACCTGACTGTAAATCATCATATCTATGACAGACATATAGATTATGTAAAGGAACTGATTGCCATTGGGGAGGAGTTTGAGACTGTCTCCGAACAACCTAAGCTGATCATTAAAAATAAGGTAGAAAACTTCTTTGATTTTACCATCGATGACTTTGAATTAGTCGGGTATGAACCCAAGTCCAAGTCAAATAAGATTGAGATAGCTATATAGGCTATATAGGAGGAAATTTATGGTTAATATGATCTATTCTATCTCCTACAAGGAAAATATAGTGGGAAATAGAGACACAAATGATCTGGTATTTAATATCAGAGAAGATCTCCAGTTTTTTAAAGAGATGACCATCGGCAGTACTATGATAATGGGAAGAAAAACTTTTGAATCTTTACCTACTGGCGGGTTACCCAAAAGAAAACATGTGATAGTTTCAAATAAGATAAAAACAACAAAAGATGCTGTGGAAATTTTAGGGGAAAAATATATTGAAAATTTGACATTTATAAATTTAGATGAATTAGAGGAATATATTAGAGAGGAAAGCAGGGTAAATAAGATCTCTATCATCGGAGGAGCTATGCTTTATTCTCATTTCTTGGAGGATAAAAATCTGTTTGATCTATTATCTAATATCTATGCTACCGAGGTAGAAAGAATTCCTCATATAGAAAATCCTGTTAAATTAGAAGCTCACAGCGAATTAAGGGAGAAGTGTGATTTTGAAGTTATTAAAATCGGTCAGGGAAAAGACAGGCTGGATGATAATAATCTAGTAGATTATAAGATAGTCAGATATTTCAAAAGATAGATTGAAATCAACTATTAATTTTGAAAATGTCAATCCAAGAATAGGAGTTAAATAATAATCCATGAGATCTAGAGCTTTCAGCTCTAGATCTTTTTTTATTTTATTCGTTAATAAAAGAATAAATAGAAGGAATTTTTTTATAAAACTTGTATTTTATAATTAAATAAATTTGAATTTAAAAAAAGGAGAAACTTATGAAATATCTTATATTGGGAAATGGAATTGCAGGGATTTCTGCTGCACTTTCTGTAAGGAAACATGATGAAACAGGTGAAATATCTGTTGTAACCAAGTCACCTATGCCATTTTATTACAGGATCAGGCTTATTGAATATCTTGCAAAAAAAACTCCTATAGAAAAACTAATAGCTTATGGAGAAGCTTTCTATGATGACAAGGAAATAGAAATAACTTTAAATAAGGAAGTTGTTAGGATAGATAGTGAAAATAGAAAAGTAGAGTTTTCAGATGGGAGTCTTATGGAGTATGACAGACTTCTTCTGGCCACAGGAGCCAGACCTCGTTACCCGGATATAGAGGGAATAGATAAGGAAGGAATCCTTAAGTTTCGGGGAGCCGGTGATTCAGATGAAATAACACAGCATATAGAGGTCTGTGACCATGTTGTGGTATTAGGAGGCGGAGTGTTAGGGATAGAAGCTGCCAATTCTCTGATAAAGCTAGGAAAAGATGTAACTGTGGTAGAGTCTGCCGACAGACTGCTCCATAGACAATTAGACAGCGAAGGATCTGTAATAC
Organism: Psychrilyobacter sp.; assembly: GCA_030621995.1. GTDB lineage: Bacteria > Fusobacteriota > Fusobacteriia > Fusobacteriales > Fusobacteriaceae > Psychrilyobacter. Next base: position 3,296 of record JAUXGP010000135.1, on the reverse strand, counting down.
TGCAGAGGATATTGGAAGAGAAGAAGATCAAATTCATACTGGGGAAAACTATTAAAAGAATCATAGGAGATAATAGTGTAAAGGGAATAGAGTTTGAAGATGGGACTGTCTTTAATGCAGAAAGTATAGTTCTTTCAGCAGGGGTTATTCCACGATTGGAGTTATGTGAAAGTGCTGGTGTTGCCGTCAATAGAGGAATTATTGTAGATGAACATATGGAAACTAATATAAAGGGAATCTTTGCTGCTGGAGATGCAGCCGAGTTCAGAGGAACTCTCTACGGGCTTTGGACACCTTCTAAGGAACAGGGGGAAGTGGCAGGGGGGAATATGACTGGTATTAAAATTCAAAAATATAATCCCACTCTGCCCGAGGTACGTCTTAAGGTTACAGGTATATCTCTATTCTCGGGAGGAAATATAGAGGAGAAAGGTGCAGTTATCTACAGGTATAATAAAGATGGTATATACAGAAAATTTTTCGTAAAAAATAATAAGATAGTGGGAGCTATTCTTATTGGTGATATAAAAACTTCCATGATGGCCGGCCATTTTATAAGAACAGGAGAGAGTCCAGAGGTTCTCTACGGGTTATATGAATAATTTATTGTGCTGCTCATAGAGCAGCTTTTTTGTTATATCTGTTTAAAATGGGATGGTCTGAGAGTTAGCTTCTTTTTATTATTATTTTTCATCTTTTGTAGTATAATAGAATCACAGGAAAGAAAGCTTGCAAACATTAAGCATAGAGGTGATAAGGTGAAAAAAGTAAAATTAATCTATAACCCATTTTCGGGGAATAGTAAAATAATAAATGAGATAGATACAATAATAGGGGTATATCAAAAACATGGATATCAATTAATACCATTTAGAATCTCCTATGAAGCTTCTTTAGAGGATGCTTTCACAGATTTAAATGATGGAGGGTGGGACCACCTTCTCCTGGCTGGCGGAGATGGATCTGTCAGTGACAGTATCAATATGATGAAAAAAAAGGAAATTGATCTGCCGGTTGGTATCTTACCAACAGGAACAGCCAATGATTTTGCTAAATGTATAGGTATACCGAATACCATAAGGGAAGCGTGTGAACAGATAATAGCCTCTAAATCAAAAAAAATTGATCTGGGGTATGTCAATGGAAAGTTTTTTATAAATGTATTGAGTTTTGGACTGTTTACAGAAGTATCTCAAAACACTCCTACAAACCTTAAAAATACCATGGGGAAACTGGCTTACTACATCAATGGAATCAAGGAACTTCCAAAATTTAAAAAATTGAAGATCTTTGTAGAGGGGGAGGAATATTTCTATGTAGGAGATGCTTTTTTAGTATTTATTTTCAACGGGAAAACAGCTGGAAATATTAACATTGCATATAAAGCGGAGTTAGATGACGGGATGCTGGATGTAATAATAGTAAAAGCAGATCTGGTGAATACAACTAAATCATTTTTAAATTTTTTAATTAGAAATCATCTGGAAGACAGTGACGACGGAATAGCTTACTTTAGAACGAACAATGTCAGGATAGATTGTGCTGAAGAACTCCGTACCGATATAGATGGAGAAAAAGGACCAGAGTTCCCGCTGCATATAACCTGCAAAGAACATAGTTTGAATATCCTGGGATATAGGAAGGCCGAACCTAAGCAGATAGATAAATTTTTAGAAAATCTAAGATCGAGCTTACCTAAAAAAACAAAGTAATTTATACTGGAGGAGGGAACTATGAACCTGAAATATTTTTCGACATTAAAATTTATATTTATTAAAGCTACAAATGACCTGTTTCCAAATTCAAAAGTGAAGATACTTCACTCGCTAAACAATGGAGTTTTAGGAGAAATCCTAGGGGAAACCAGTGTCACAGAGGAGAATGTCCAGTTGATCAAAGAAAGGATGAGTGAGATAATCCATTCGGATCTTCCTGTAAAGAGACAGGATATGAAGAGCTGTAAATTTATTAAAAAATCATGTTTTGATAACAGAGAAGATATAGCCAGGCTGGTGGAATATTCACCTGATCACGACATCAGTTTATATGAGATAGATGGGTTTTACGACTTTTTCCACAATGGATTGTTTCCCAGTACCGGATATATAAACTTATTTGATATTCTCAAATATGAGGATAATAATGGAATAATTTTAAAAGCTCCTATGAAGGAGGGGGTGTATACCCTTCCTAAAACTGTAGATCACCCTAAGTTAGCAAAGATATTTTGTGAGAGTGAGAGATGGGGTGAAATTTTAGATATTCCGGACGTAGGAGCATTAAATAGAATCAGCCTGGAGGATGATATCGGGGAATTAATCAGAGTCAACGAGGCATTACATGGAAAAAAATTAGCTTATATAGCAGATGAGATAACCACCTGTAAGGATATTAAATTAGTTACAGTAGCAGGACCTTCATCCTCAGGAAAAACTACATTTACCAAAAGGCTGGCCATCCAGTTAAGGGCAAATGGAGTAAAACCAGTGGTAGTATCTTTGGATAATTATTATAGAGGTAGAAAATATATACCCTTAGATGAAAACGGAGAAAAAGATTTTGAGTCTATAGACGGCTTGGATTTAAACTTATTGAATGAACATCTGGTTAAATTAACAGCAGGGAAGGAAGTAGAAATTCCCATATATAATTTTCATACCGGACAAAGGGAGACCAGGGGTGTCCTGACTAAACTTTCTAAAAACGGACTCCTCCTAATTGAGGGTATTCACGGCTTAAATGAAAAATTAACCAGTCATATTGAGAAAAAACACAAATTTAAAATCTATATCAGCTGTTTAACTGCATTAAATATAGATGACCATAATCGTATTCCTACCAGTGAAGTCAGGAAGTTAAGGAGGATTGTGAGGGATTCACTGTCCCGTGGAACCTCGGCCAACGGGACTCTGGATATGTGGGATTCTATACGAAAAGGGGAGGCGAAAAATATCTTTCCATACCAGGAGGAAGCTGATGCTATCTTTAACTCCAACTTAATATATGAATTGGGAGTATTGAAAAAATATGCAACAAAGGAATTAAAGGAGATAGATTCATCCTGCCAGCACTATGAGGAAGCCATAAGACTTATAAAATTTTTGAGCTACTTCAGGGAGATAGATAAGGAGCTGGTTCCAGATAATTCCATATTAAAGGAATTTATAGGTGGCAGTTATTTTTATAAATATTAGGAGGGATTCTATGAAAAAATTAATTTTGATGGCTGTGTGTTTTATGGTTTTAGGGGGATGTACCTCAGGCAGGATTAAAGATGGAGAAGTAAAGAGAGAGGG
>JAUXGP010000066.1 GCA_030621995.1 Psychrilyobacter sp. | reverse complement strand
ACGAACCATTGCTCTGTAGCTCTAAAGATTACAGGAGTTTTACTTCTCCAGTCATGCGGATAAGAATGCTCGATTATTTCTGTATGTAACAAGTGACCTGTCTCAGCCATATATGCTAAGATAGCTTTATTTGCTTTTTGATAGAACATCCCAGAGAATCTTTCCCCGGCTTCATCTGTTAAGTGACCATCTTGATCTACCGGACAGATTACTTCTATTCCATATCTTGTAGCTACTACATAGTCATCCTGACCATGTCCAGGTGCTGTATGTACACAGCCGGTACCAGCTTCCAACGTTACATGATCTCCCAATATAATTAAACCTGTTCTATCTAAAAATGGATGCTTATATGTTAATTTTTCTAATTCTGCACCTTTAAATTTCTTGATTAATTCAGCATTTTCAATTCCCATAGTTGCAAATGAACTCTCTGCAAGACCTTCTGCTAAGATTAAATTTCCTTTAGCGGTCTTATAGATACCGTAATCAAATTTTTCATTTAAACAGATTGCCATATTGGCAGGTATTGTCCAGGGAGTAGTTGTCCAAATTACAAATGAAGCTTCTTCTACACCTAATTTTTCCAATGCATCTGGATTAGCCTCCATCTTAAGGAACATTGTAGGAGATTTATGATTATGGTATTCTATCTCTGCTTCTGCAAGAGCTGTTTTGCTCACAGGTGACCAATGGATTGGCTTTAATCCTTTAAAGATATATCCATTTTCATATAATTCTTTAAATACTTCTAATTGCTCAGCTTCATATTCTGGATTTAAAGTTAAATAAGGATTATCCCATTCACCTAATATTCCAAGTCTTTTGAATCCTTCTTTTTGCTTTTCAACCCATTTTTTTGCATATTTAGTACACTTTTCTCTAACTTTTAGAGGGTGCATCCCTTTTATCTTGTCTCCTAATTCCTCTGCAACCTTAAATTCAATCGGTAATCCATGTGTATCCCATCCAGGAACATATGGTGCATCAAAACCTTGCAGCCTCTTATATTTTAATATGATATCTTTTAATATTTTATTTAATGCATGACCAATATGGATATTTCCATTGGCATATGGAGGCCCGTCGTGCAATATAAATTGCTTAGCACCCTCTCTTAAACTCTTCTCATATATATTTTGCTTTCTCCAAACATTTAACATTTGAGGTTCTTTATTAGCTAAATTAGCCCTCATTTGAAAATTTGTTTTTGGAAGATTTAGGGTTTTTCCATAATCTTTTTTTTCTTCAGACATTCATATCCTCCTTATATCTATTTAAAATTATTTTTATCTCTGTTCCTTCACCGAGTTTTGATTTTATCTTGATAATTCCCCTATGACTGCTCACTATCTTGTTTGCAATAGCAAGACCCAGCCCAGATGACTCCTCATTCCCACTGGCAAATGGCTCAAATAAATTTTCTCCTAAAAACTTCACAGATATCCCCGTTCCATTGTCTAGAATTTTTATCGTTATATTCTCATCATTTATCTTAGCTATTATATTGATCCTACCATTTGTGACCTCACCTATGGCATTTAGTGCATTATTTATAATCTCACGAAATGCTTTTGTAAGTTCTATAGAATCTCCTAAGAAAGTGGCTTCCTCACCTAAAAATAAAGAAATATCTCTATTAGGATTACATCTAACGTAACTTTCTACTACCTCTGTAAGAAATTTGTTTATTTTTAATTTCTCAAAATTATACTCCTTTTTATCGGAATAATCAAATAATATCGAGTCTTCCCTATTGATATTGCATATCTCATCTCTAAATTCTTTGAAGGCATCACTATTTATTTGATTGTTCTTATAAAGCTTCATCATCATAAGGGCATATTTTTCAATTACCTTGTTTCTTCTGTAGATAATCTTTTTAAACATACGTCCTATGGCTATATCTCTTTCATTGGTTATTTTTTCCAGCTCAATCTGTTGATTTTCATAGTGTATCCCGACATTTAATAGGATTACATTGAATAATTCCACATCTTCAACCTCTATCCTTCTGCCAGAAATATAGTTATCCACTAAAATACAGCCGACGTTTTTATCTCCGTTAAAGATAGGCATAATCATAAAATTACTCAGTCCAAACCCCATAAGGAGTTCACTCCCCAGATAGATCTTATATCCCCTTATATTTTTAAAGATGATCTTTTTTTCTGAGATGGCTTTATGAAATAAATTATCATCATTTTTTATCTTAATTAACGGAACTATCTCCTTCATAGTTTCATACCTCAGATCAAAACTAGACAGCTTATCTTCCTTCAGTATATTTCTATTTTTTCTTATTTTTTTACCTACCAGACAGCCTTTTTCATCACTGTATTCAAAAAACATCGCTCTATCGTAGTTTAGACCTACCCCAGAAGTGAATCCCTTTAGGATGATATCTATAACCCCCTTGTCACTGGGTTCTTTCCTTACACCTAGGAGAAGCTTTTCCACTCCCTCTACCCTATGGATATAATTCTTTAATTTTTCATTCTGGTCCTCTAGTATAAAATTGTTATTTTTCAATTTTTCTACCATTTTTTTCGTAGCAAGACTCAGGAGTTTTATCTCGCTGGTTCCATTCAGCCTTACATTTCTATCTAAATTTCCCGATGCTATATCATCTACAGCTAAGGACAGTTCTTCTAAAGGCATGAGAAGCTGCTTAAATGTCCCATTTATTATAAATGAATTGAGCAAAATCAAGATTATGGTGGCCAAGATTATTAAAGACATAGTATCCACTTTAAATTTAGTCAATGCCGGTTCTGACAGACTGAGTACCAGGTAGCCGACTTTCTCACCAAAATAATTTAATACCGGTCTGGAAACAATGTTATAATCTGTCCCTTGAATAGTCAAACTTTTAACATTATATCCTTTTTTATTTAATTTTATTAACTTAGCTTTTTCCTTTTTTAATCTGTTTAACTCTAGAGTAGTTAAAGACAATGGCTCCCTTGTCTGGTACAGCCCTATATCTTCTACATCAGCATGATCTGCTACCATAAGGTATTTGTTCCCTCTAAAATAATCTTTTTCTAAGGGAATTTCTACCAAGACAGCATATACCTCTTTATTTTCCTTTACAGGAACTACAATTTCATAGTAAAATTCCCCCTCTAGTTCATCATACATAACAGAATCTATAGTGATGGGTAATTTATTTCTCACAACTCTCAAGTTTTTAATAAACTTATTGTTTACCTCGGTATGTATCCCACCTTTATCCAAGATTGACCCGTCTTTTCCTATGACAGTCAGTCTAGACTCATGGTAGAGACTAAAATTTTTAGAGACCAATTCTTTTTTCATTTTTCCATGGATCTCTTTATTTTTTTCTGGTGTCCGGATCGAGGTTATAAAAAGGTCTTTCTCTATAAATTCTTTAGAGTTAGCAAGTTTAGTAAGTTCATTTATAAATTCATTATTTCTTATATCCAGCATATCCTCTATCACTTGAAATTTTTCTACAGCTTTAATGGAAAAGTTTTTTTCCAATTCTTTGAATACAAAAATAACAACTAATCCTATTATTGTCAGCCCGGTAAGCAACATAGACAGGTCGTTATACAATATTGTTTTAAAAAGCAGTGAATCTCTTTTAAGTTTCATCTTATAGTCCTTTCTTAGTTAGTGCTACCCTATTTCTATTATGGTCTATGCTGTCTACCTTTACCTTGATTATCTCTCCTACTGCCAATTCACTGGTCATATCTACTACTCTTTTCTCAAATTTGGATATATGCAGGAGTGCGTCATTTTTTAATCCGATATCGATAAAGGCACCAAAGTTAACTACATTTCTTACGGTTCCCTCCAATTCCATCCCCTCTTTTAGATCAGATATTTTCAATACATCTGATTTCAGGAGTGGTTTTGGTATATCATCTCTAGGGTCTCTTCTATCCCTGATAAGAGCTTCATAGATATCTTTGGCAGTTTCTTTTCCTACCTCTTCCTTTGTTATAAACTCCTCTAAATTCATAGTTTTTAAGTTAGATCTAACACCTTCTAAATCTTCCTTATATTGAGTTAAACTAGTCTTATTATTTTTCAGCATCTTTTCAGCTATCTTATAAGATTCTGGATGGATTATAGTATTGTCCAGCGGGTTTTTACTTTCAGGCACTATCAAGAACCCTGCCATCTGTTCATAGGCTTTGGCTCCTAATCCCTTAACTTTTAACAGTTCTTTTCTGGTGGTAAACTTTCCATTTACCTTTCTATATTCCTCTATATTTTTCGCTACATTTTTCTTTACACCAGATATATAAGCCAGCAGTGCCCAAGATGCTGTATTTACATTTATTCCAACTGAGTTTACTACTCCCTCTATAACATCTCCCAAAGAACCTTCCAATTTTTTTTGATTTACATCATGCTGGTACATCCCTACACCAATAGATTTTGGATCTATCTTTACTAGTTCTGCCAAAGGATCCTGGATCCTTCTAGCTATGGATATGGCTCCCCTCACTGTTACATCAAAATCAGGAAACTCCTCTGCTGCAATTTTTGATGCAGAATATACCGAAGCTCCAGCTTCATTTACAATAAGATACTTCACATCTTCTTTAACCTCTTTTAATAGTTCTGCTACAAAGGCCTCTGTCTCCCGGGATGCCGTCCCGTTACCAATAGCTATGATATCTATCTTATATTTTTCTATATATCCCAATATTTTCTTCTTGGCTTCTGCCAATTTTCCTGGATTATGCATTCCCTTTACCAGGTATAGTACGTCATCCATCTGATAAAATCCATCTGAGTTTATCACAACAGTTTTACATCCTGTTCTATAAGCCGGATCTAAACCTAAGATATTTTTTTCATGTAAAGGTGGCTGCAACAGTAAATTTTTCAGATTTTCCTTGAATATTTTAATGGCATCCAGTTCGCCTTTTTCAGTCATAATGTTTCTGATTTCTCTCTCTACAGATGGTAAGATAAGTCTGCTTAAGGCATCTTTTACCACTTCTAAATAAAATTCTTTCAGGTCTCTATTTATGAATTCACTCAGCAGGTGAAATTCTATCATCTCTCTGGTTTTATCATTTAATTTTATAGAGACTGAGATAATCTTTTCCTTCTCTCCACGATTTACTGCTAATATTCTATGAGATGGCATCCTGGATACATTTTCTACATGTTCATAGTAGTCTTCATAGGTTTTTTTCTCATCCAAAGCCTTATTTTTTTTGACTAAAGTTGTATTAACTTCACCAAATTTCAACATTCTTTCCCTTATATTTTCCCTGTATTTAGCTTTTTCACTTATATTTTGAGCCAAAATTAATTTAGCTCCATCCACAGCATCTTTGGTTTCTAATATATTTTCATTCAGGTATTTTTCAGCTTCTTTCTCTATATCACTTAATTTAATCCCTAATTTCCTCATATACATAGCTAGTGGTTCTAAACCATTTTCTATGGCTGCATCTGCCTTTGTTTTTTTCTTCTTCTTATATGGCAGATATAGATCTTCCACTTTTTGCAGTTTTTTAGCCCCTAAGATAGCTGTCTTTAATTTTTCTGTTAACTTTCCCTGTTCACCTATTAATTTTATAACCTCATCTTTTCTCTTCTCCAGGTTTCTCAGATAAGTAATTTTTTCTAAGATCTCTCTTATAACTACTTCATCTAAGTTTTCAGTAACTTCCTTTCTATACCTTGAAATAAAAGGAACAGTAGCTCCCTCATCCAATAATTTAATCGTATTTTCTACCTGTACTACTTTGATTTTCAGCTCTTCAGCTACCATTTGGTTAATATTCAATTATTCTCCACCTACCTTCGTATTTTTACTCATAATTATACCATATCAAACACTTTTTTTAAAATAAAAAGAGAGTATAGGAGGGATTTCTCCCCTCTACACCCCTTACTTTTATTATAACTTTATTGCTTCTAAATATTCTTTTAATCCATCTTTTGTCTCTTCATTACGTAACCCAAACTCTATATTAGCCTTAAGTAAACCTAATTTACTTCCGATATCATATCTTTTACCCTTAAATCTATACGCTCCTACATCTTTCCCATCCTTTATCATAGCCAGGATTGAATCTGTAAGTTGTATCTCACCGCCTACACCTGCACCTTGTTTTTCTAAATGTTCAAATATATCACTGGTCAACAGATATCTCCCTAAACAAGCCATCTTAGAGGGGGCATCCTCCAACTTCGGTTTTTCTATAAAGTCCTCCATCAAGACAGTATCTTCATCCAGATTTTTAATCGGTTTTACTATCCCATATTTAGATACATCTTCATCCGCTACTTCTTGAACTCCTATTACACTATTCCCATATTTTTCATAGTTTTCAATCAGCTGCTTAGTTACAGGTTTCTCTTCATTATACATGATATCATCACCCAGAGCGATAACAAATGGTTCATCCCCTACAAATGGTTTAGCTTTCAAGATTGCATGTCCTAATCCCAGCGGGTGGTTTTGTCTTACATAGAATATATTGGCCATATTCGACAAATCTTTTATCTTGTTTAATAATTCTAATTTCCCTTTTTCCGCCAGAGTTCTTTCCACTTCATATGAATAATCAAAGTGATCTTCTATAGAATTTTTATTTCTTCCTGTTACTATAACGATATCCGTTATTCCGGATTCTACTAATTCTTCCACTATATACTGTAATGACGGTCTATCTACGATAGTCAGCATCTCTTTAGGTTGAGCTTTTGTTGCAGGCAGCACCCTGGTTCCTAATCCTGCTGCCGGTATAACTGCTTTTGTAATTTTTTTCATATTTATATCCTCCCAATACATTTAAATTTAAAATATTTTATTTTTGACGCCGACTAAATTCTGACTTTTAAATGCTGACAAAATCATTTATGTTAATTCTTTTTAATCTGTGACTAAAAAATGATAAGTTCTAAATTATTTTATCTTACTCGCTATCTTCACCGCTTCATCTATAAAGACTAACTTAGTTTTCTTTTTTTCCACTGTAGTCAATAACATCCCCTGAGATATTTCCCCCTGTAATTCTACAGAATTTAAATTTAATACCGCCATGACTTTCTTCCCTACTAATTCTTCTGGTTTTTTATATGTTTTGGCTATTCCAGATACTATTTGTCTTATACCTTTTCCTGTTTCCACCTTAAACTTTAACAGTCTTTTAGACCCTTCCACTAATTCTGCCTCTAATATTTCTACTACAGCCATCTCTATCTTCTCAAAGTCAGTTATCTCAATGGGGTTTTCAATAACTAAATTTTCATCTATCTCTATTTTTATTTCCTCTACAGGTTTTTCCAACCTTGGGAATATAGGAGTTGCCTCTCCTAATTTATGTCCATCTTTTAGGATGTCCCACTCTCTAATGTCAGCTACTTGAGCTTTTTTAATATCCCCTTCTATACCTAACTGCTCCCACATTTTAGAAGCTGATTCAGGAATATATGGGTATACCAATACCGCTATCTTGTTCAACGCTTCCACAAGATTTTTTAATACCATTGCCAGTCTTGGCTTTCCTTCATCGGTTTTAGCTAAGGCCCAAGGCATAGTTTCATCTATATATTTATTCATTCTGGATACAAATTTCCAGATAGCTTCCAAGGCTCTAGAAAATTCAACTGTACTCATATATTTGTCTACATTTACCAATGTTTCATTCCATAAAGTTTTGATTTCGTCATCATATACTTCATGACCTTCCCCTGCTTCTACAACAGAACCAAAGTATTTTTTATACATTCCCAAAGTTCTATTGAGTAAGTTCCCTAAGTCATTGGATAAATTAGCATTTACTCTGTTTATCATAGCTGTGGTGTTGTAATCACCATCACTTCCAAAATGCACTTCACTCAACAGGAAATATCTAAATGCGTCTACACCATACTTCTCTATTTCCGCTATTGGATCTACTACATTCCCCTTAGATTTTGACATCTTTTCCCCTGCTACAGTCCACCATCCGTGAGCCACTATCTTCTCTGGTAGTTTTTCCCCGGCAGCTAATAACATACAAGGCCAGATTATAGCATGGAATCTCAATATATCCTTTCCTAGCAGGTGCACTATCTCCCCGTCTTTCCAGAATTTAGAGAACATCTCTTCGTTGTTTTCATACCCTACAGCAGTCAGATAGTTTGTCAGTGCATCAAACCATACATAGGTAATATGATCCTCATCTATCTTTAACGGGATTCCCCAGTCAAAGGTATTTCTTGAGATAGACAGATCCATCAACCCTTGTTTTATAAAGGATATAACCTCATTCCTTCTGCTCTTAGGCAGGATAAAGTCAGGATTCTCATCTATATGTTTTAATAATATATCTTGATATTTACTCATTTTAAAGAAGTATGACTCCTCCTTT
>JAUXGP010000042.1 GCA_030621995.1 Psychrilyobacter sp. | reverse complement strand
GAAGAAAAAAAAGAAAGATAAAATATTCATCACTATAATTTTATAAGAGTTGACCAGCATAAATAAAAAAGTCTACCTTAATTGGTAGACTTTTTCTTATTTATATATGATAGGGGGTGGCTAATGATCTACCCTTAGAAAAATATAGCCTAAATCAATTTTCACCTCATTTTTAGTACAAATAAGTCATAAAATTAAAAAAAGAGAGGTTTCCCTCTCTTCCTGTGTGCCATCTATGTGCCTAAATCTTGGTTACAATAAATTATAATAAGTTACAATAAATTAAAATTAAACTGTTTACATCAATAAAACCAGTATGTTAAATGACAATAAATTACAATAGAATATTAGTTATATTATTCCCACTCAATAGTTGCAGGCGGTTTAGAAGATATATCGTAGGTTAATCTATTGATTCCCTTAACTTCGTTTATGATTCTATTGGATACTCTTCCTAAAAATTCATATGGAAGATGAGACCATGTAGCAGTCATAAAGTCTATTGTATCTGCAGATCTTAATACTGCTGTATATTCATAGGTTCTTTCGTCTCCCATTACTCCTACAGATTTTACAGGTAATAGTACTACGAATGCCTGACTTACTTTTTGATATAAGTTGGCAGCTCTTAATTCTGAGATAAAGATATCATCCGCTTCTCTTAATATATCAGCTTTTTCCTTATCTACAGCTCCTATGATTCTGATTCCTAATCCAGGTCCCGGGAATGGATGTCTGTCGATCATATGATCTGGGATACCTAATTCTCTTCCAACTTTTCTTACCTCATCTTTGAATAACTCTCTGAGTGGTTCTAATAATTTGAAATCCATCTCTTCTGGTAATCCACCTACATTATGGTGAGATTTAATAGTTGCAGAGGGACCCTTTACAGATTGAGATTCAATAACATCCGGGTATATAGTTCCTTGAGCCAAGAATTCTGCACCTTTCATCTTTTGTTTTTGTTCATCGAAGATTGCAATAAATTCATGCCCGATGATCTTTCTCTTAGTTTCAGGATCTGAAACCCCTTTTAATTTATTTAAGAATCTGTCTTCAGCTTCTACACACTCTATATTCATATGGTAGTGTTCCCCATAAGTTTTCATTACTTTTTCAGCTTCATTTTTTCTCATAAGCCCTGTATCTACGAAGAAACAGCTAAGCTGGTCTCCAATGGCTTTATGGATAAGTACTGCCGCTACCGATGAGTCTACCCCGCCGGATAGAGCTAAAATTACCTTCTTATCTCCTACAGTTTCCTTTATCTCTTTTACAGTCTGTTCTATATAATTTCCCATAGACCAGTTTTCTTCACATTTACATATATCATATACGAAGTTTTTAAGCATTTGATGACCATCTACTGAATGAGTTACCTCAGGATGAAATTGTACATTATAGATATTTCTTTCTGCATTATATAGTGTAGCTATAGATGAATCTGTATGAGCTATTTTTTCAAATCCTGGAGCTATCTTTGTAACGTGATCTCCATGAGACATCCATACCTGGGTGTTGTCTTCTATTCCATAGAAGAAAGGAGACTCTTTATCATCTATCATTACTTCAGCTTTTCCAAATTCCTGTTTATCTGCCTTAGCTACCTCTCCGCCTAATAGATGCTGAGTAAGCTGCATTCCATAACAGATTCCAAGGATCGGTATACCTAAATCAAACATGGCTTTATCTACTGTAGGAGCTCCCTCTAAATATACAGATGCAGGTCCTCCAGACAGGATAATTCCCTTTGGATTTCTAGCTTTTATCTTCTCTAAATCTTCAAAATAAGGAACGACTTCGGCATAAACACCCATTTCCCTTACTCTTCTCGCAATCAATTGGTTATATTGAGAACCAAAATCTAAAATAACTATACTATTCTGTTTCATTTTCATCCTTCTATAATAAAAAAACTCCATATAAATAAGGTCTCTGTATCTACAGTGAACCTATCCAAATGGAGTCTATACTTTTAGAGCCTAGACTTTGGGTATAGTTCACTCATAGATACTAATTTAAGGTTAGTCGTAGATACATCGGACCGTATTTCCGATTTATATGAGTTATATTGATAATAAATTTTAAAGAATATTACCACGTATTTTCTTAGATGTCAATATGTTAAAAGAATTAAATTTTTATATTATGTAAAGATAAAATTATCTTTCTATCCCGTCCCTTGCCATAACTCCGCAGTTATAGTAATGTTTGATTTCCTTCATTTCTGTTACCAAATCTGCACGTTCTATAACCTCTTTAGGAGCATACCTTCCGGTTAATATCAATTCCGTTTCCTCCGGCTTAATCTCTATCAGATGCAAGATCTCCTCCTTGGTTATCAGATTAAAATATACAGATACACAGATTTCATCCAGCACAATTAAATCATATTTTTTACTGAGTAAAATTTCTTCAACTTTTCTATACCCTTCTTTTGCTTTAGCTAGATCTAAATCAGTCACATTTTCAGGTGATATAATACAGTTTTCCGTTCCAAATCTATCCACCAAAACTCCTAATTTTTCTAGGGTATTCAGCTCTCCATATTTCTGCCCCTTCATAAACTGCCCCATATAAACCTTTAAACCATGTCCCAGTGCCCTTACAATAAGCCCTATACTTGCCGTTGTTTTCCCCTTGCCATTACCCGTGTATACATGTACATAACCCTTCATCTTCTCCCCCTAAATATCTTATTATCTCCTCAATAATTTCTTTTGAAGGCAGGCCTGAACTTTGCAGGGCTTCCTCTAAACTTACATTTTTAGAAAACATACAAGAATTACACTTTAATTCAAATTTTTCAAAAACCTTAATGACAAAAGGGTATTCTTTCAAAAGTTCCTGAATATTCATCTTTAAAAGCAGATCTTTTTCTATCATAATTTTCCTGCTTAATTTTAATTTTTTTCTTCTAAAATAATCTACAAAGTGTCTGCTATTAATTTTTTACCAAAAATTTTATCGGTAAATTTAACATACCAGGCTGCCGATTTTACTTGTACTACATAGGACAGTGCTATTATCAGAGCTATATCAGCTCCCTCTTCCCCAAATACCGACATAGCGATAGCCAAGGCAATAGAAAGATTTCTCATTACAGTTCCATATACCAAAGCTATGGCATCTTCTCTATTTAAAAACATCCTTCCAATATAAGTACTTATTATATAATTTATTGCATAGAGTAACAATATCGGTATAAAACTTTTTACTATTATTGATGGATTTGTAATTATTGTATCTGCCTTAAGTGCCATAGCTACAAAAACTATTCCTAATACTCCTAAGGTAGAAAGTGTAGGAAACTTCGCCTTAATCTCCCTGTTAAACTTTTCGACACCATATTTTGATAACAAAATACGCTGTGTAATATTCCCCATAAGCATCGGTAAAAACACTATTAATATTATCTGCTTGAATATACTGAGTAAGGGAACATTTACCGTCGCTCCTGCCAAGAATTTTATATAAAATGGAGTAGCTATAGATCCTACTATCAGACCTACCACTGTCATTTTAATTGCAGTGTGCATATTTCCCTTTGCAAATCCAGTCCAGGATATGGTCATTCCACTTGTGGGAAGTAGTGCCGATAAGAGTATTCCCACTACCAAAAGTGGTTGATCATGAAAAAATAATTTTCCCATTCCCAATGCTATAAATGGTACTACTCCAAAATTTAATATTAAGGCCAACAGATTTGCCTTTGCTCCTCCCTTGGAAAATAACTCCTCTACTTTCAGGGTCACCATCATAGGATAAACCATTAAAAATGTTAATGGCAGAATAAGTGATTTTAATGGCAACGGATTAAATAGGCCGCCATAGATAACCCCGCAAATCATAAATACAGGTATTGCCCATATAAGTTTTTTCTTTAAAATTTCTATCGTTTTCCAAATTAATTTCATCATATTATATCACTCCTAAATATTTTGATTTTCTAAGTATTTATTCCAAAGAAAAACTGATTTTTATATCAGTTTCACTCAGAACTATCGTATTTATCAACCCTCTATTTTTTTTACAATTTTAGAAATTATAGTATTTAGAGATTCATATGCAACTCCTGCTTTTTTAGAGAAAATATATGGTTTTCCCTGGTCTCCTGTTTCGACCATTTCAGGAGTCAGGGGTATCTTTCCTAAAAAATCTACATTCATATCTTTAGATACCTTTTCTCCTCCCCCGCTTTTAAAAATATCTATTCTTTCATCACAGTGGGGGCAGACAAATCCACTCATATTTTCTACTATTCCCAAAACAGGCATATTTACCAATTTAGAAAATTTTACAGATTTCCTGGAATCTAAAATAGCTACATCCTGGGGAGTTGTCACTATGACACTTCCATCTACATCTCCTAAAGTCTGGGCAACAGTGAGAGATTCATCCCCTGTACCGGGAGGCAGATCCACCACAAGGTAATCTATCTCCCCCCAATTCACATCTCCTAAAAGTTGTTTTATCGCTCCCGTTTTTGCAGGTCCCCTCCAAATAATCGGATCATTGGGATCCTTTAAGTAAAAACTTAGTGAAACTACCTTTAAATTTTCGTTAATTTTTAGAGGTTCCCTCAAAGAAGGTAATTTTTTTCCTTCAACCCCCAGCATAATTGGGATATTCGGTCCGTGTAGGTCTGCATCCAAAAGACCAACTTTTTTCCCCGACAGTGCAAGACCATAGGCTATATTCGTAGACAGGGTAGATTTACCGACACCTCCCTTTCCACTCATTACAACTATCTTATGCTTTATACCTTTGATATTTTCCTGTATTCTGGCCTCTTCCCCACTGATTTTTTTATTTGTTTTTGGATCCATTTTCAAAACATCTCCTTTTTTTAATTTTTTGATTATATCTCTGCTTTAACATTTCTAAAGTTTTGTGCATATGCACATTAAAAATATACTCCTATTTTTAATATTTGTCAATAAAATATTAGATTGAAATAGGGGATCGGTTTGTAAAATGATTAATTATATGCTAATATTAATGGTAGTTTAAAGTGGAAAAGTATGTTATTTTAAAGGCGTCCGCTTAGATGAAAAGTTCAATTAATAATTTAAATAAATAAAATATATGGAAGGTGGGCAAATGAAGATAATTTCAATTTTAAATCAAAAAGGTGGGGTAGCTAAGACTACATCTACTCAAAACATAGCCGCAGGTTTACATGGTCTTGGAAAAAAAGTTTTAGCTATCGACTTTGATCCCCAGGGAAATCTGACCTCTGGTTTTGGTCTGGACAAAAGAAATCTGGACTATACAGTTTACGATCTCCTGAAGGCCAAGTCTTTTGGAACAAGTAAATTAAATTTTGGTGATATAGTTGTAGAAACGACCTTTGCCGATATCCTTCCAACTAATATAAAGATGTCAAAGGTCAACTTAGAATTAGGAGGCGTTCCCGGGAAGGAAAGTCTGCTGAAGGAGATCTTAAAAGATGTCTATGGATACGACTATGTCCTCATTGACTGCCCGCCCAGTTTAGATACCCTTACATTCAATGCCCTTATGGCATCCCACGAGGTATATATCCCGGTTCAGACAGAATTTTATGCACTGGAAGGAATTGTAGAACTCATGGATACCATAGATATCGTTACTCACAGGATGAACGATGACCTTAGAATTGGCGGGATCTTTGCTACCATGGTAGATTCCAGATCTAAACTTCATGTAGAAGTTATCGGGCAGCTAAAGGAATTCTTTGGAGATAATATGTTTAAAACTTTAATCAGAAGAAATGTAAAGGTAGCAGAAGCATCTTCCCACGGGATCAGTATCTTTGATTATGCTCCCAGAAGTAATGGAGCTAAAGATTATAAGTCTCTTTGTGTTGAGATTATCGAAAGGGAGGAGAGTTAATGAGCAGATTAGGAAACAATCCCTTACTTAACAGGGGACCGAAAAAAGAACCTGTAGACCTCCCCAAGGAAAAAATAGTAAAACAATATGGAAGAATGGTTCATATGCGTCATGAACTCTTGGATCAGGTTGATTTTGAAGACCTGACCTTTATAAACAGACTTTCTATGGATGACTCTGAATTAAATGAACTTAAAGACAGTATTAGTGCTATCGGACTCTTAAATATAATATATCTGCAAGAGAAGGAAGAGGGAAAGTTTAGAATTATCAGCGGTCTTAGAAGAGCCAGTGCCATCAAATCTCTTTACAAGGAAGAGACCGAGGTAAAGGCAAAAGACAGGGTAGTAATATTTGAAAAAAGTACTCCATACAGTCTTTTAGACAGTATCTCTATCGATGAAAATTTAAAGAGAAAAAACTTAACTTTACTGGAACAGTCCTATAAATTTAACAAGGAAGCTGCCAGAAAGGATAAATCTATTGAAGATATAATAACCGGATATAATATCAGTAAAAAAACTTATTACAGGATAAAAAATGCTATCACCTATCCCATGGAAATCAGGGAAATCATAGAAGTTTTAGGAGCAGATAAGGCTGAACTATTAAATAAAGTTGTCAATAAGCTGAGATCGGAAAAAAATACATCTGATATTGTAAAAGAATATAAAGATTTTAACAGGGATGAACTGCGGGACTTACTCAAGAACCTAAACAAATCAGACCAACCCTCAAAAATTTCTATAAAATATACTGCCAAGGGATTTAATTTTTCTGTAAAGAAAAAAGTCTCCCAAGAAGTTAAAGACTATTTTGAAAAAATTAAAGAGATGATGGAAAAAGAAGACTATACATTCATAAAATAAGCAACGTGACACCGCACCAAATTAAAGGCAGGTGATTAAATGAGCAGAGTAAAATTTATACCTAAAGATCCAATTAAGCCCATCTTTGCAATAAAAATCTCTCCTACATTACACAAGGTTTTGGATACCCTTCCTGATGAAGGAAGGAGACTAAGTCTTGTAAAAACTGTACTGGGGATAGATCCCAAAAGGGTTGTAGGATTAAAAAATGTCTTGGATGAAGATAAAAATAACGGAACTATCGTTATAATCTATAATTATATCTATGAAAAAATCATGCCGAAATATGATATTCCCTGTGATAAGGATGGATTTTTTAAATTTAAAATCTATGATATGGATTTTAATACAAATATCAACATTGAAGATCTGCTAAAAAAATAAAAAATTATTTCTGAAAGAGCCTTCTTGGATGGATGCTCTTTTTTTAATTCAACAATACTAAGTTCGTATGAAATTCCAAATTAATATTAAAATTTAGTTTAAAAATAGTGTTTTTATTATCCTGCCACATTTTTAATGTTGACAAGAATATTCTTTTTATGTTATTATTATTCAAATTTATATTAAAAATCAATAACTCATATAAGCTAGAAATATGGTCTGGTGTCTCTACGGTTAACCTTAAATTAACCTCTATGGGTGAAAAGTAAAGGCAGAAGTCTATACTCTTCACACATAGTTTTTGTAGAGGGTGGACTACGGTCTTTTTTTTATACCTTTTTTTAGATGTAATTAAAAGCACATATGATCATAAAATTTAGTTTTTTATTATTTTAATTTCAATAAAATTAGGAGGTTTATTTATGTTAAACGGAAAAATAATCAAAGAAGCAATCACATTTGACGATGTATTATTAGTGCCACAAAAATCAGAGGTCTTACCCCATGAGGTATCATTAAAAACAAAATTAACTAAAAAAATTACCCTAAATATCCCATTTTTGAGTGCTGCTATGGATACTGTTACAGAATCTAAGATGGCAATCTCCATGGCACGTCAAGGGGGCTTAGGATTTATTCATAAAAATATGTCCATTGAAGATCAAGCTGCTGAGATAGATAAGGTTAAGAGAAATGAATCCGGAATGATTACAAATCCTATCATCTTGCATAGGGACTCTATCTTAGCTGACGCAGATAAGATTATGGCTACCTACAGAGTTTCCGGATTACCCATTGTAGAAGATGATGGAACATTGGTAGGAATAATCACAAACAGAGATTTAAAATATAGAAAAGATCTGAGCCAGAGGGTAGAAGAGATCATGACCTCTAAAAATCTTATCACTGCATCTGTCGGAACTACTCTAGATGATGCCAAGGAAATTTTACTTGAAAACAGAATTGAAAAATTACCTATTGTAGATGAAAATAATAAATTAAAGGGACTTATCACAATAAAAGATATCGATAATTTAGAAGAATATCCAAATGCCTGCAAGGATACAAAGGGAAGACTAAGAGTCGGTGGAGCTGTTGGTATTGGAGCCGATACCATGGAGAGAGTAAGTGCATTGGTAGAAGCTGGGGTAGATATTATCACTGTAGATTCAGCCCATGGCCATTCCCAGGGTGTCCTTAACATGATAAAAAACATTAGAACTGCATTTCCTGAATTGGATATCATCGGGGGGAATATAGTAACAGCCCAGGCTGCCATTGATCTGGTAGAAGCTGGAGCTACTGCTGTAAAAGTAGGAGTGGGACCCGGTTCTATCTGTACTACTCGTGTTGTGGCTGGAGTAGGTGTCCCTCAACTGACTGCTGTTAATGATGTATATGAAGTTTGTAAAAACTTGGAAGTAGGAGTTATTGCCGATGGCGGAATAAAGTTATCTGGAGATATTGTTAAAGCTCTGGCTGCCGGTGCAGACTGTGTCATGGTAGGAGGACTGCTTGCCGGTACTGAAGAAGCTCCAGGGGAAGAGGTTATATTTAACGGTAGAAAATTTAAGGTATATGTAGGTATGGGATCTATGGCTGCTATGAAAAGAGGATCTGGAGACAGATATTTCCAAGGGAAGGCTAAAAAATTAGTTCCTGAAGGAATCGAAGGAAGGGTAGCTTATAAGGGAGCGTTATCTGATGTTATCTTCCAACTTTGCGGTGGGATCAGAGCCGGTATGGGATACTGCGGTACTCCTACAATTGAAGTTTTAAAGAGAGATGGAAAATTTGTAAAGATCACAGGATCGGGACTCAAAGAATCTCATCCGCATGATATAAATATTACAAAGGAAGCTCCTAACTATACAACCTAGGTTAAAAAAGAGGGAAAACTCATTGGAGTTTTCCCTTATTTATTTATTTAAACCACACATAAAATGATCCAAATTCTACCAGATATTCTATAATGCCCTGGTCTTCCATAGATTCCAACAGGTCTATCACCTCTTCGGGATCTGCTTTTAGATTTTCCATAATACTCTCCACTAAATCCGGCTGGGTCATCTTAAAGAAATACTCTAAAAATTCCAATGATCCGTCGAAGGTATCAAGGTTACTCGCTATCTCTGTTAATTTAAGTTCATCCAGACCAGCTGTCTTTTCAGCTATATAGATAACCATCTTTGACAGACACTCCAGTTGATCTTCATCTATCTTATCAACTATCTCCTCTAAAAAATTAGCGGTTCTTTCCCTGCTCCAAAGTTTTGTCAACTCTTCCTTTAAATTTTCATAGTTCTTTTTTTCCATCTTTCCCTCCATAATTTATTCTTTTTCCTATTTTATCATAAATTTTTCTAAAAATTATATATATTTAATAACAATCATCTTTCCCTTTAAAATCAATGATCTTTTCAAAAAAAACTAAAATAATTATATAAAACTTAGTTTTTTTTAATTATTTTTTTGACACCCGCCTATAAAAATGTTATTGTTGTATCAATAAAAAAAACAAATCAAAAGTGGAG
>JAUXGP010000033.1 GCA_030621995.1 Psychrilyobacter sp. | reverse complement strand
AGCATAGGAAAAATGCCTCACTCCGTTTAAATTCATAGTTTCTATAAATAAAATAAAAATTTTCTCTATTTTTTCAAAGGCCATTTCTAATTTTTTCACGTCTTTTCTCATAAGTCTCAATATTTTGCTCATTTCAACAAATGAAGTCAATGTGGTGAATATCCCGTCCAGTAAATAAATCTTAGCCTTTGATAGCAATTCAACATCGACCTTATCCTTTTTTAAATCCTCTATCTTTAAAAATCCATCTATATCTTCACACATTATTTTTTTTACCTTATTATATTCTGTTATGCCTCCCATGGCACTGAACATGGCGTTGGAAAATACAGGGAAAAAACCTTCTTTTTCACACAAAATATAGTCCAGCCTGCCTTCAGCTGTGCTTAAATTATATTTCTCCCTTATCTTTTTTGATATTTCTACATCGTTTTGTCTGATACATCTCATATTTTTCTCCTAAAACTGTAGTTCTTTTATAAAAACTTCCTGAAATTTTGCACTTTTCGATAATTCCATCACATCTATTTTCGTAGTTCTTATTTTTTCTCTCATATTTTTATTGACTAAATACCCGATACAGCCATTTAATGAGGTATTCCCTGCAAAGTTTATCTTCCCATTAAATTCCGGTATAAGGCCTATATTCAAGATACTCTCGGAATTCAAATGATACCCGAATGATCCGGCTATTATTACTTCATCTATATCGAATATACTTTTTTCTACTTTTGAGAGGAGAAGTTTTACTCCCGCCGCAATTGCCCCCTTGGCTAACTGTATCTGTCTGATATCACCCTGGCTTAAATAAATATCTTCAGTTATATAGAATTTTTTATCTTTCAGCTTTTCTTTGAATTCAGGCTTCATCCGGGGATTAAATTTTCCGCTTTTCAAAACAATTTTATGCTTAACAAATTCAGACATGATGTCCAATAGTCCGCTTCCGCATATCCCTGTAGGAGATTCACCTATCGTCTTTATCTTAAACTCATCCCGTATCATAAAACCTTCAATGGCACCATTCCCTGCTCTCATCCCACACTCTATATTCATCCCTTCAAATGCAGGTCCGGCAGCAGTTGATGTTCCATAGAGTCTCCCATCCACAGATAAAACCATTTCCCCGTTTGTCCCGATGTCTATAAACAGAGTATTATTCTTTTCCTCTAATTTTACAGCTGCTACACCGGAAATTATATCGGCTCCTACATAGCTGGAGGCATTTGGAAGTAAGATGGTTTCTATATCATCTATAAAAAATGATTTTTCTTCTAAAAATACAGGTTTATAGGGAGAAATAGCAAGAGACTTAGGATTTTCCCCATAGATTAAATGCTGCATTGTGGTGTTTCCTGCAACAGCTATCCTGTCTACAGTCCCGACTTTTTTTACAATGTCTTTTATCTGACTTAGAATAGCTTCCTGTAAGCTTGAAACATCATTTTGTATACAGTATGTAATCCTGGACAGTACATCTGCCCCGTATTCACTTTGATAATTTAAGCCCGAATAACTTCCCGTTATTTTCTTCTTTTCCAAATCAACCAGTCTGGCCGAAACACCTGTTGTCCCTACATCTATAGCCAGAACTCTTCCCTTTCCCTCAATATCCATATCTAGATTTGTCTCTTCTTCCGATATCTTCAGTTCCGAGTCTGTAAGTTCCAAAATTTCCACATTACCCAATGCTTTGGTTATGCAGGCCAGCCGGATTTCATCGGGCAGATTTTCTTCTATTTTTTCTTTGGGCGACAAATCTCCCCTTACCTTTATTTGGCATTTTTTACAGATCCCCATACAGTTGCACGGTGTTTCTATTTTTTCTTCCATAAGTCTTATGGCATCACTCAGTATCGTTCCTTTTTTTACTAATCTTTTTTTATTTTTGTATCTGACTGTTACCAGAATAGTC
Organism: Psychrilyobacter sp.; assembly: GCA_030621995.1. Classification (GTDB taxonomy): domain Bacteria; phylum Fusobacteriota; class Fusobacteriia; order Fusobacteriales; family Fusobacteriaceae; genus Psychrilyobacter. The sequence continues at coordinate 8,921 of JAUXGP010000033.1, read as the reverse complement.
TTCTCTTTATTATCTTTCACTTATATTCACCCTTTATTTTTTTACTTTGGGCAGGCACAAGAACCAGCCATGTATTTTCTCTTTTTCTCTCTACTTTTTATTTTTCACTGCATCTGTCATGGCTTTCAAATTCTTAACAGGGGTGCTCATAGCCAGTCCGCAGGCAGGTGATACAATACTCGTCCCATCTTTTATTACAGTTTGTGTATGCAATTTTATTGCGCTTCCCTCTCCCTGATCCAGAAGCTGGGTACTGACATTTCCCATAATAGGAGCTTTTAATATTTCTTTAGCCTGTTTTATCCCCACAACCGAATCAAAACTAAGTGCATCTGCCCCCGATTCATTTAAACTTTCTAAAATACTTTTACTTTTCCCGCAGATATGCAGGATTATTTTTACTCCTCTTCTATGTACTGCCTTTGAAATCTTTTTATACATGGGGATCATGAATTCTTCAAAGTTTTTCTTCCCTAATATTTCCCCTGTTGCACTTGGATCGGACATAGCTATCAGATCGGCACCATTTTCTATCATCTCAACAGAAAATTTAATCAAATAGTCAGTAACAACCTCTAAAAATCTCATTGCCCTAACCTTATCTTTTCTCATCATCTTATAATAATCCGTCGGTTCAATAATAGATGTCACTACACTCATGGGTCCCGTTATATTCCCTATTATCGGGATTTCATTATTTTTTAATCTTGCTATTGCTTCCAGTACAGTCAAGGCCCTTTTAGAATGCTTCACTTTTATTTCATCTAAATGATTTAAGATATCCTCGTTATATTTAGTTATTCTAGGCTCAACCAGTTTATTTCCCAGATCCACTTCCACATCAAACGGTTCGCTCTCTATTGTCATACAAAATGGTACTCCATAATTTTCAAACCCTGTTATTTCATGTACTTTTACGGCGGCTTCTACCATGGCATCTAAGTCGCTGTTATGATTTTTTTTCATTCCTTCTACAACCTCTGTCACCGCTGCATTCATCATCCCCCCCGGGCAGATAACAGGAGGTCTGTCTGTGTGTTTTCCATTTAAGATATCTATGAGTCTTTGTTTTTCTGTCATATTTTCTATCGATACGCCATCTTTTATTTCCATCTTATGCTGCCTCATAAATTTCTTTTATTTTTCTGACAGCTTCATTGGCATCCTTGGTATACAAATCTGCCCCGATCTCTGTTGCAAATCTTTGTGAGATAGGCCCTCCTCCGATGGCAACCTTTATGGAATCTCTCAGACCTTCAGCTTTTAATTTTTCAATAACAGTCTTCATCCCTTCCATGGTAGTTGTCATAAGGGTTGACATAATAATAAAATGAGCATCTACTTCTTTTGCTTTATTTACAAAATCATCCAAGGGAACATCCCTTCCCAGATCATGTACTTCTACTCCTCCGGCTTCCAGCATTATTTTCACTAAATTTTTCCCGATATCGTGGGTGTCACCTTCCACTACACCTATTACAGCTCTTATTTTATCGCTAGATACGTCCCCCTCTAAATGTGGTTTTAATATGTCTATTCCAATATTCATGGCATCTGAACAGATTAAAACCTCTGGTAAGAAATATTCTTCTTCTTCATACAGCTGACCTACCACTTCCATTCCTGCAATCAAACCCTTTTGAATAGTTTCTTTTGCCGGGATTCCCATTTCAAGGGATTTTTCACATAGTTCCGCCACTATCTCCTCTTCCATCTCAATCAAATTGTTTTTTATCTCCTCAAATAATTCTTTCTTCGTCTCAGTCATTGTATTCTCCTATTTTTTATAGTTTACCCTTCCCCATTTAGATACAGCCTCCAAATTTTTTATAGGAGCTGTATTAGCACATGAACATCCAAATCCCAAAAGAAAATTATCATACTGCTTCATCTTTTCCATTAGCTCCTCAGTAGCATTTTTAACTTCTTCCACACTTCCCCTTCCAAGAAGGTATACAGGATCCAGGTTTCCTATAACAACCTTATTTTCAGGAAAATTATTTATGATCTTTTCCATGTCCATTATCTGATCAAAACTAAAGGCATCTATTGAGGTTTCCAGTATATAAGGATATATCTTACTTGTATCTCCGCATATATGCACACACTTCCAGCAATTTAAATCTCTAAAGATTCTATCTAAGTTTTTTACTACCATCTCAGGGAAAAATTTTGGTGCTATCATAACTGCAGATGGTTCCGCCATAGAAACCATCTTTACTCCTGCTCCTACTATGGCTCTTGCATACCTGTCCACTACCTCACCTGTAAATTCCAAAAGTTTTTTTACAAAACCGGGATTTTTTATAGTTGCCTTGAGTAATCCTGTGGCTCCGGCTAACTGTACAGCCAGAGTAAACGGCCCCTGCAGCGATACAAATAACGGTTTATCTATATTTTCTGAAATAAGCTTTAAAGATTTTAGATTGGTTTTCATCCTTTTATTGCTATAGGGACTCGGAATCTCTAATCTTTCTAAATCTTTCATACTTTTTACCGGATGGTCCATTACCATGGAAAAATCATATTCTGGTTTCTTGAGATGGATTCCCAAGGCATCACAGAATATATTCCCTTCATCCAAAGCATAGATAAAATCTGACGGGCAAATCTCATTCATTTTAAGAGCTAATCTCAATTGTTTTTCGGGAGAAGCATATATCTCTTCCATGGATGTTTTCACCATAATAGGTCCATTAGCTCCCATAAAGGGAAGAAGGTATCCCCTATCCTCCCTGTTTATATATTCCATTAAAGTCATTGTCAGCTCCTCTTCATAACTTCTATAAGTTTATCTTTTATAAACATATATTTTTCATAGTCAACAGAATAATCCAGGTTTACAGAAAATTCTCCTACAGTTTTCATCCTGTCTTTATCTCCAAGAACTTCCATTAGGAGTCGATTTATCTCTTCCCTTCCAACTTTTTTTTCAGCCATCTTCATTATCTCCTGATCCTGAAACCCGAATCTCAAATTTTCCCATCTTACAGATCTTATAGGTTTCAGGTCTTTCCCCGGGTAGACAAAAAACATATCTCCAGCCTTCCATCTGGGATATTTATAACTTATATTTTCAAAGGGTTTACTTGTCCAAAGTGCATAGTCCCATCTTAAAAATCCGTTGAGACCCATATAGTATGAGTACCATCCTGTGAGCCTGCTCTCTATAAGAGGTGAACTTATAAAGTGGTTTAGTTTATCCGGAAACCAGCAGACATACCAAGTCAGTTTACCCTCTAACTTTTCCTTTATCTCCTCCAGCTTATCTTTGTTTTTCAATAATAGCGGCAGGGAAAATGAAATATCAGATATTCCCTCTAATTCACCTATAAAACGATCTTCATGCAGAGCTGTTTTTATCAACAGGTCCTGTCCTGCAGACTCTTTTAAAAATTTTGACCATTTTTTAAAGGACTCTGGATTTTTCGGCATATCACTGATTACTCTTACTCTGTCCATAAGGTTCTTTTCACTAAAAAATTTAAATACCTGTCGGATATATTCTCCCAGATCTTTTTTATTGTCTATATAGCCATGGGTTCCGCTTTTTTCTGAAAAGAAACTTATTCTTATATAGTCATCATAGTCCTTTAGAGGACTGCCAAAATCTGTCCTCTGCCAGCTTGCCAGAAGGCCGAAGATGTCGATTTCCTTTTCCATCCCATGTTTAAAACAAATATCCAGATACCTTTCAAGGGCTGTAAAGTCACACTGTATCCTTCCTTCCATGTTTCTTTTTACTCCTATGATATTATGCTCAAAGAGATTTGAAGAATTTTCTTCTACCTGAAAACACCCCTGACCCTCCCAAGAAAAATCAGAGGCTACTACAGTGATCACCTTTTCCCCCAGGCCAGCCAGCTCCTTTATATAATTATCTATGATTGTAAAGTGATCCTCTCCCCAAAATGGTACCCGATACATCCTTGCCCAAGATGACAGGTGCTGCCATAGATCCAGATGAAAGTTTGTATCCTTTAATTCCGGTAAAATTATATCCACCACTTCTATATCTACTGCAATCCTTTCTCCTACAACTTCATTTTCATACCCTTCTTGAGTGAATAAATTTACTACAACCTCTATCTTTTCATCCCTAAAGTTTTTATCTACCCTTCCCTCTATCCATATGATTGTAGGCTCATCTTTTTCACTATATCGATATTCCTCCCTCAAGATCGGATCAACTATAAGATTATTGGATTCATCATCTAACACATATCCCAAAAAATATGCTGAAAGATCCAAATCCTTTTTTCCCTCTACTCCTACCCTTATCCTTTTTTTTAATCCCTTATATCCTATGTGGTTATATTCCCCTATAGAGATCAAGGTAGTTTCATCTCTCTCTGTCAGTGCTATTTGAAAAGCAAATTTCTCCCCCTTCAACACCTTTAAATTTATATTTTGTTCCTCTGGAAGTTCCATCCCTTTTCTATGTTTAAATGCAGAACTATACAGTTTATAATCTATATTCATCTATCTCTCCTGTCTTTTTATTGATAATTTAAATTTTCTGTCCACGGGAATGGTATTGGAAATACAGCTCCTATAAATTCTTTTATTTTTTTCTGATTCCCACTATATTTTAAATCTGTCTTTTCGAAGATCAGTTTAAGAACTTCCTCATGGGAATCTATCTCCAAGACTTCATCTCCCAGGAAAAATCTATACCCTCTGCTTAATTCCTCCACTTCCAATGATTCCATCATCTGAGTATCTATATACTGCCTGAAATATGGCTTTAATTCTTCTATCAACCCTTTCAAATCTATTATCTTCAAGCTTCCTGAAAGGTTTTCTTCTGTCCCTTCATATCCTGCTGGTGCTGTCTCTCCTGATGGGAGAACATAGTCTATCTCCTCGACCCCCAGATAAGTTCCCAAGGATGCCAAGGCATAAAATATATCATTTTTATCTCCCCCTGCTTCCTTGACTTCTATCTTTTCAGGAGTTTTTTTTAAGATGATATACCCTCGTATATTATCTTCATCTTCCAATATATATTTTTTATAGGAGGTAGTCCCAAAGGAAAAGGTTCCCGAAACTATCAATTTTTTAAAATCTTCATGATTTCTGATAAACCTGGTAACTTTCGCATTATATATCTTTTCCAATGAAGGCAGATCAACAGTCTCATATTCCCTTATTTTTATCTTTAATGGAGTGTCCTCAGATAAAATTTTATACCTTCTACAGTTTTTTATTTCCCCTGCTCCCCACTGTTTATACAGATTTCTATTACTGGAAATCATGCATAGATTTATCCCTCTCTCTTTCATCCTTTTTCCCACATCTTTTAATATTCTGGAAGAATATCCCCTCCCCCTGTAATCAGAGTGGGTGCATACGCCTCCTATGGAAGCTGTAGAGACAGGATTTCCCTCTATCAAAATTTTTTTAGGTAAAAAATTAATAACTGATATTATTTTCCTGTCTTTCTCTATTATTCTCATATTTTCTGCATTTTTTACAGACAACAGCAGGGGAAACTCCTCCTCCATGGTATGGGGAAGATCACCCCTGCCGGTTCTAAATACATAATTTATTAACTCTATTACTTTTTTTACTTCCTGAGGCCTTGTTCCCCTTACCCTTATATTCTCTATCCCTTTAATCCCGATAGTGCCACCCCCTCCTCAAATTTCTTTTGAAGTATCAGATAAAATATAAAGGACGGCATAAATGTCATGGTAGCTCCTGCCATAACCAGCCCATAGTTTACACTGTACTGGGCATTCATACTGGCCATTCCCACTGTGAGAGTCTTCATAGAATTAGAAGTAGTAGCGATCAGCGGCCATAAAAATTCATTCCAGGCTCCTATAAATGTAAATATAGATAGAGTTATTATTGCAGGTTTTATCAGAGGCAGGACTAATTCTATAAATATCCTTCCCTCTGAACAGCCGTCTATCTTAGCTGAATCAATTAGATCCCTAGGTACCTTCAAGATACTTTGTCTCATTATAAATACCCCCATGGCTGTGGGAATAGGCAGGATAAGTGCCATATATGTATTGAGTAACTCTATCTTCCTCATGATTATATAGAGAGGTAGAAGAGTTACTTGAGATGGGATGATAAGGGTCAGCAGCATAAAGATGAAAATCTTATCCCTCTCTTTAAATTCCAGTTTTGCAAAGGCATATCCTGCCATAGAACTAAATACTATATTTAAAATAACCCCGCTTATGGATATAAACAGACTGTTAAAAAAATAGAGGAGAAAGCTCGTCCTGGTAAATATCTCCTTATAGTTTGATAAAGTCAGTTCATTCCAGGAAAAACTAAAATTATACGCTGTGTAAGTCACCCTGAAAGATGTAAAAAACATATATATAAAGGGAACTATCATAAAACTTGAGATCAATATTAAGATCAATCTGCCAACTTGTTTTTTCATCCTCTCCCTCCTAATAGATCTCTGATTTTTCCTTCTTTAAAAACTTACTTTGAATAATTGCCAGGCCTGCCGTTATAAACAGCAATATATTAGCCATTGTCATTGCATAGCCTGCATTGAAGTTTTTAAAGGCATTGTTATATATATGAAGTACCATGGTCATAGATGAATTCCCGGGCCCTCCTCCAGTCAAAGTATAGATAAGATCGAAAGTCTGAAATGACCAGACCACTCCCAAAAATACCACCATTATTGTTGTGGGTTTTAACAGCGGCAGGGTTATATACCAAAAAACTTCCAATTTATTAGCTCCATCTACATTAGCTGCTTCTGTGTAATTTGCAGGTATCTCCATCAGCCCGGCTATATAGAGAATCATAAAATAACCTGTATTTTTCCATATGGTTATCCCCATTAAAACCAGCAAGACAATCGATGGGTTCCCCAGCCAATTTGGAGGAGTACCTCCCAAGGCAGTGAATATCATGTTCAGAGGAGACCCCTCCCCATTGAGTAATATCCTCCATACTATGCTTATAAGTACCATGGATGATATTACAGGGATAAACATAGCCCCCTTTACAAATTCTGTTAACTTTCTCTTCTTTCTGCTTACCAGCCAGCTGGCCATAAGTAAAGATAAGATAGTCTGAATCGGTACTACTCCTAAGGTAAAGAAAAACGTATTTTTCATCCCAATTTTAAAAGTTTCATCGGTCAAAAGATCTCTATAATTTAAGAGCCCTATAAATTTGGCGTCCTTTATTATATTGTAATCGGTAAAGCTAAAATATACAGACAGCAGTATGGGGATCATATAAAAACTAAATAATATACTTCCAAGGGGTGCTATAAAACCATAGGGTTTTACAGCACTCCATTTCACTACTATTTTTTTCTCTTTTTTTTCCTGATCTTTATCTCTCAATAAAACCTGTGTATCCTGCATCCTATAACTCCTATTTTTTAGCTAATAATTTGTTTGCATATTCCGCTGCATTATCCAAAGCTTCCTTTGGTGTTTTTTCCCCCGCCATCATCATTTGAAGCTGCTTCCACAGATATTCATAGATCTCTATCCCATGGGGACCTACTACAAGAGGTCTGTATATTCCCTTTTTAGTATCAACTATCTCTTTCATTCTCATATCGCCTTGATATGACTCTCCCTTTGAAATCGGGGCTCTCGGATGATGTTTATGAAACTTAGTCATAGATTCAGGGCTTAACATAAATTGAATAAGCTCAAATGCAAGTTTTTTATCCTCTGCTCCTGACATCAATACCAATTGATCCACCGAGGCAAATGTTCCCATATCTACATCTTTCAAAGAAAGGATCATTCCATAGTTTAGATCTTTGAATGATCTATCCAAAATTTCAGTAGAAGCTGATGAAAGATAGATTGAAAACAATGATTTTCCAGTTCCAAATGTAGTCTGCAGCATCTCTTTGTTAGTCTGTGCCATATTATACGGCGGTAAAACTTCATATTTATACTTTAAATCCTTTAAAAATTGTGCCGTCTTAAGACCAGCTTCATCATTAAATTTTACAGACTTCAGATCTTCGTTGAATATATCTCCTCCTGCCTGCCAAAGGAATCCATACCAGTTCCAGTTTAGATCCCCGAAGAATGGTGCTCCCCACCCTTGAGAAAATCCCCATTGATTTGTCTTCCCGTCGTTATTTGTATCCTGAGTAGCTTTAACTGCACATCTGATAAAGTCTTCCCATGTCACCGGCACATCTTCTCCTATAGATGCAAGGATATCTTTATTGTAGTAGATCACAGCAGGGTTAGCAGCTTCTATAGCCAGTCCATAGAGACCTCCCATCATTTTCCCATCCTCTATATATGTGTACTCCTCATAATCTTTTTCTGTAAGGTATGGTGTCAGATCCTCCACTGCTCCCATCTCTATAAATTGAGGAAACATCTCTGCGTACATATACCCGATATCAGGTCCCTGTCCAGAAGCTATCCCCATGGCATATTTTTCAGAATAATTGCTCCAAGGTATGATCTCCAAGGTCACATCTACATCGTTGGCGTCTTCAAATTCCTGAATGATAGGTTTCCATACAGCTTCATCATTTTCCCCCATGGGCGGCAGCCACACTGTTAATTTTTCCTTTTTATCCTTTCCTCCCCAAAATGCCATCGTTTCCCTGCTTGTTACCATCACCAGTAAAGTTAGTGATAAAACTAATGCTAATATTTTTTTCATTTTTCCTCCCTATTTTTGTTGTTAATTCATAAAACAATAAAAAATTGCACGATAAAATAACCCACTATAATTTTGTGGATATTAAAAGTATCCCCCTCTATTTTGGAAGAGATTTTGTCTATTTATTATAAAAATGCAAAATAAATAATCACCATAATTTCATAGTGAGATGCATCTAATAATTTTTTTCATTTTGATTCTAAATTTGTAAGTTGGAACTGATTGTTCCGAAGATAATTATTATAAACAGCTAATAAATATATTAAGGTCGAATTTCTCGT
>JAUXGP010000081.1 GCA_030621995.1 Psychrilyobacter sp. | reverse complement strand
CTCTTAATATTTCTATTTACTATTTTAAAAGCTCCTAACTATACCATTAGGAGCTTTTTTTATATTTATTTGATTTTCTTATAAAATGGAATTCCTGATAAAACTATAATTATAGAATACAGCATATAGTACGGTTGATTTATTGTAGCACTTATTGTTATTCCTATTCCACCAATTGCAGCCAGCACCGGGATAATTGGATATAATGGAACTTTATATGGTCTTACTAAGTTAGGCTCTCTCTTTCTAAGTATGATCAGCCCTATAAACAACACTGAATAAAAAGCCCATATAATTGCTACTGGAATGTCAGCAAATATATCAATACTCATTCCGATTATAAAAGGTGCCAATAAATATAAACCACTTATTACCATTATTAAAAAACCAGATTTTAATGGTGTATTAAATCTTGTACTTACTTCTGAAAAATGCTTTTTCATAGGGAAATGCCCTTCAATAGCCAAGGTATAAGGAAATCTTATAGCTGCCAGTGTCAATCCGTTTAATGTTCCATATGCCGATATAACTATTCCACCAAATATAGCTTTTGTTGCAAGAGGTCCAAATAAAAGGTTGGCCGCTCCTACTGTTCCCTGTTCTGCCAATAAATTAGCCGGTAAAGTCTTAAGTAAAGCGATATTTAATCCTACATATAGTATTATAATCAAACCTAATCCAAAGATAATTGCCTTAGGTAAATTTTTCGTTGGATTTTTTATTTCTCCACCTATACTACAAGCTAACATCCAACCATCATAAGCAAACATTACCGGTACTAATGCTGCTAATACTAAACTCATACTAAATGGTGCATCTATTTCTGGTGCCACGCTAAATGGCGTTGGATTTGTTCCATTTAATAGACCAAAAATAAGTAATCCTGCCAGGGGAATTATTTTCACTACTGTTATTAAAGTCTGCAGCCTACCACCGGATTTTGCCATAAATAGATTGATAACAAATACCGATATAAATGCAGGGATAGATATCATAGCTACATTTGCAGGACTACTTTCTATTCCTAAAAATATAGTCGCAAAGAACCCGGTATAATATGCTAACACCGCTACCAATCCTGGCAGATATAAAACTACATGCATCCATCCAGTCATAAACCCGGCAAAATCTCCGTAAATCCTTCTAATATACGCTACTAACCCGCCTGTTTCCGGGATAGCTGCTCCTAATTCCGCTGCTGTTAAACCTGCCAAGACAGTAATAGTTCCACCTAATACCCATGCCAATATAGCCACTGTTGGATTTAGGCTGGCCGCTTTTAATATAGTTTCTGCCTTAAAAAATATTCCTATTCCCACTACTATTCCAATTACCATTGCTGTTGCCACTGATAGACCGTATTTTTGTTCTAATTGAATTTCTTTTATTCCCTTCACTAATACCACACTCCTAATTTTATAATTTCATCCCTAATTCCTACTCTAATTCTCTAATTCAACTTCTACATTTAAGGTATGAAAACTTCAGTTATTTTATCATGAATTTAACAATACGTCAATTTTAATACTTTAGTCTTATAATTTAGTCTTTTAAAATTCATAACCAAAAAATGCTGATAAGAGCATTCCGCTTGCATCTGAATCATTAGAAACTACAATTTCCAAAGGCCCAACCAAGGTATCCCAGCCAAGCCCTACTCCTACTCCATGTTTAAAATCTTCTCCTACCTCACTATCTTCATTTATTATAAAATCTGTAGGAATACTGTATGTAACAGCATTGTATTTCATGTTGATATACATCCTTGCATTTAATTTATATCTTAGGTTAATTCCACCCATATAAAATTCATCTACATGTTTCCTCATGGCATTCATTCCATAAAAGGAAAATTGATTTGTTCTCCAATTATTTCTCAGTCCGCCAATTTTATAATATTCATTCTCTGGAATTTCCTCCCCATTAATTATTCCTCCAGCAGCAAAAAATTGAAGATTAAATTTTTCTTTAATTGGAATATGTTGATGTATACCAAATAAGATACCATTAAATTCAACACTTCCAGTGCCCTGAATATCTCCACCTGTAAATAAACTTAGAATATTGTTTACACCTTTATTTGAAAAATGCGAACTATCCCTGCTGTCTGATCCTATGAAAATAGACCCTGTATAATAATCCCAATATGATTCAGGTTCAAATTCTTTAGAACCTAAATCATATTTATTTTCAGACATTCTATATTCGATCTTAGTCCCTAAGAAATATGAATTGAATATAGCGGTCCCTACTATCCCATCTATATAGACACTCTCATTAGTATAATCACTAATTTTATCCGCCTTATCATATATATATAGGGGATTAGTTTCAACACCGATACCTATAGAACTTAAATATTGAATTTCTTTAAATTTATACTCAGAAACTCCTCTAAGTTCTAACTTGGGATATTTAGATATTTCTCCCATTACCGTATAGTCACTCTCAGTTAATCCATAACTAGAGACCTCCGTGCCTATCCTTATGGCAGCCCCAAAATCAGTGCTATAATTCATCCCCATTCTCAAACGTCTAGTCTCCGTTTCTTGGATTTCTATAGTTAATTTTTTATCTTCTATCCTATAAAAAAATCTGTTGATAACAGATAGTGCACTTATCTTATCCATCCATAAATTTAATTCTTCTTGAGTATAATTCCCTGGAATTCCCTTTCCTGAGATCCCCACCACTTTATCCAAAGTTAAACTTTTATTCCCTACAAGCACTACCTCATCTATTTCAAATTCTATTTCTTTATCGTTTATATTCTTTAATTTTTGTTTATTTTTACCTTCACTTCTGCTCAATTTCATTAGTTCTCTTTCATGTTTTTTCGCCTCTCTCTCTCCCTTTTCTATAAGAATTTCTAAATTCGAAAAATCTGCTATCGAATTTTTTTTTACATCCGGCACTATCAATATATCGGCCAGCTCTGTAGCTTTTTTAAACTCTTCTTCACTCCTATAGGTTGATATTTTATTCATTATTTCAGCTAAATTAGAATTATCTTTAATTATAGTTTCATCAGCACTTATATCTACTGCGATGACAATATCGGCTCCCATATTTAAAACCTCTTGTACAGGTAAATTATCCACTAACCCGCCATCTATATAAAACTCACCGTTATCTTTTACAGGTTCAAAAACTGTTGGAATAGCCATACTCATGAAGACTGCCTTAGCTAAATCTCCTTCTCCCATAGCCTGGCTCTCTCCAGTATTAATATTGGTAACGATAGCTCTAAATGGAATTTCCAGATTATCAAAATTATCTATACCCTCCACTCTCATAAGAAGAGATTTCAACTCCAAATAAAACGCTTCTCCAGTCAACACACCCTTTGGTAATTTTAATTTCCAGTTTTCATCTATTTCTAAATTTATAAAATACTTTTCTCGTTCAATCTTTTCAACTATAGAGGTGTGCTTCCTGGCTTGCTTATCGTTTTTAAATGAATCCCAGTCCATATTGAGAATAATTTCTTCCATTTCAGCTACATTATAACCAGCTGCATAGAGAGCTCCTACGATACTTCCAAAACTTGTTCCAGTTATATAGTCTATGGGAATATTGTATTCTTCTAACATCTTTAACACACCTATATGGGCAGCTCCCTTGGCTCCTCCTCCACTGAGGACCAGACCAATTTTAGGAGACATCTCCATATTTTCCTTTTTCTCTAAAAGCTCCTGGTACAAAATTTTTAATTCTTCCAATTCCGTTTCCTTACCCGATATCTTCTGTTCCAATATTTTTACTTTGCGATCCCCAATTTCCTCTGAATATCCTATTAAAAAGATCAATCCAAATAAAAAAATAACTATTTTAAACCTCATAATCTCCCCCTTATGTTGTACAATAGAATACACAAATTATGAAATCATATATCGTAATCCTTGACCTATGAATTTATTATCCTATGTGCTGTAGCTATAGCCACTTCATTTAAATGCAATATTCCAATATTCAACAGTACTGCTACAGATATATCCTCCTCTATCCTCACCAGTGAAATCTTCCCTCCTACATTAAAACCATTAGTTTTACTGCTAACTTGATTTAGAGCATCCCTTACAGCTCCTACTATGATCCCATTATGGCTTCTATTATCTTCTACTAATCCATTTTTTATTGCAGCCACTATGGAATTTTCTATTATTTTAATGGTCATATCCGGCATCTTCCCGCCTATATTTACCGCCGCTGTTAATATTCCATTTTTTTTGTATTCTTCCTTTAATTTTTTTTCCTCTTCCCTAGTTGTAAGCACCATCTTTATAGCTATTTTAGAAATTTCATAACTTTTTTCCTTCATCTTTTTCCTCCTATTTTTATTTTCTTAGAAAAAGGGCTACCCTTTTTAAGGTAACCCTTTTATATTATTTCTCTTCTTCTTTTATATCTTCCTCTATCTCTTCTTCTCTTTCATCTTTCGCTGCAGTTTCCCCTGTTTCTAAAGGGACCGCATCTGAATGAAAAGTTTCTTTTTCTTTGTTCTCTTCCTTTTCATTTAAAACTTCTTTTAGTTCCTCTATTCCCTTAGCTTCCACATTTTCCAATGGTTTTAATGGCTCTAATTCTCCGCCATCCATAAGGATATTAAGTTCTTCTCCTGTTATTGTCTCTCTCTCCAATAAGGATTTAGCGATCTTGTCCAATAAGTCATAATTGTCTCTAAGGGTAGTTTTTACCTCGTCATAGGCATCGCTGATCATTTTTCTGATCTCTTCATCTATAGATTTTGCTGTTTCCTCTCCATAAATCTTGTTTGGAAACATATCTCCCTCTTTGGTAGCATCCAATAATATAGGTCCAAATTTATCAGACATCCCTAATTTAGTTACCATAGCATGAACTATTCCTGTAGCTCTTTCTATATCGTTACTCGCTCCAGTTGTAATATCTCCAAAGACTACCTCTTCAGCAGCTCTTCCACCTAACAACCCTCTGATATCAGCCAGATACTCTTTTTTACTTCTCAGGTATCTATCCTCTGTCGGTAAACTCATTGTATAACCAAGAGCTGCCATTCCACGTGGCACTATAGTCACCTTGTGAACAGGATCTACTATGTCTTTATAGAAAGTTTGAATCATTGCATGTCCCACTTCATGATATGCAATTATATTTTTTTCCTTTTCCACTGTTACCCTTGATTTTCTAGCAGGACCAATAGATACTTTTTCAGATGCTTCCTCTAAATCTTCCATCATAATAACATCTCTATGTTGTCTAGCCGCTAGTATAGCCGCTTCATTTAATAAGTTTGCAAGGTCTGCTCCTACAAATCCAGGAGTCTTTTTAGCCAGTATATGCAGGTCTACATCTTTTGCTATTTTTTTTCCCTTAATATGCACATGGAGAATGGCTTCCCTTCCCTTGATATCAGGTTTATCTACTACAACCTGTCTGTCGAATCTTCCAGGTCTCGTAAGAGCTTTATCTAGGATCTCCGGTCTGTTGGTTGCCGCGATTACTATAATAGTTTCCTCGCTGCTAAATCCATCCATCTCTACCAGGAGTTGATTTAAAGTTTGTTCCCTCTCATCGTTTCCTCCACCTTGACCAGATCCCCTCTTTCTACCCACTGCATCTATCTCATCTATAAATACTATACAAGGTGCTGCCTTTCTAGCTTTACTAAATAGATCTCTTACTCTGGATGCTCCTACTCCTACGAACATCTCTACAAATTCAGAACCAGATATAGTAAAGAATGGCACTGCTGCTTCCCCTGCTACTGCTCTTGCTAATAGAGTTTTACCTGTTCCAGGTGCTCCTAATAATAGGACACCTTTAGGTATGCTTGCTCCTATTTTTTTATATTTTTCAGGTTCTTTCAAGAAATCTACAACCTCTATCAATTCCTGCTTAGCTTCCTCTATACCTGCTACATCATCAAATTTAACATTAGAGATATTTTCACCATTATCTTTGGCTCTGGATTTCCCCATATTAAATACACTAGGACCACTGGTTCCTCCGCCCTTCATCTTATTCATCATAAATATCCAGATTCCAACAAGCAATAACATTGGGAACCATGAGATAAGTATTTGAACGATAAGTGGTGTTTTAGCCGGGTCTTCAGATTTTATCTCAACACTTGTCTGAGTCAAGGCTTTCATCAAGTTAGGATCCTGTGAAATTCTATTGGATATCATTCTGGCTCTGACAGCCACTGTATCTTCTAGTTGTTGTTTCCCGATTACATAACCCTCTTTTTCTTGAACTACCTTAAATTCTCCATTGTTAGCTTTTTTCAAAAATTCTGTATAACTGATTATCTTTTGGTCTTTCGTTTTAGCACTGTCCATCATTGACGGCAGTGACATAATTATTGTAACAACGAATAACAGCATTATCACTGTCTTAAAGTTAAATTTCTTTTTTATATCTTTTTTAGGCTCCTTATCACCATTTTCCTTGTTAGTTTTTTTCCTTTTCTTCTTTCTCATACCGTATTTTAATCTGTCTTTGAGTTCATTCTTCCTTTCCTCTAATTCATTGTACCCAGTGTCTTTATCCTCTAAATTTTCCTTCTTTTTTTCATCTTTTAAATCATTGTTATTTTTGTTTTTGTTGTTTTCCACTGAAGTCTACCTCCTCAATTTTTTCAATTTTCAGTTTTGCAGTATCTTTTTTTAAATCTTCAAAACGCCTATCCCCTCTAATTCCCCCTACCCATAAAATTTCATTTAAATTAGTAATAATTGGAACAGAATCTCTCTCCTCCTTTGGAATCTTCAGATCGATAAATAAATCTTTTAGTTTTTTTCTCCCATTCATTCCGACAGGGTAAAATTTATCCCCATTTTTTCTTGAACGAACTGTTAAAACATCATCCTTTCTGAGTTTACAATAAAATTCATTTTTTCCTTCTTTGGATTTTTGATCCTCATTGATTAATTGAGCACTTATCTTATAATTATTCCAAAGAACACTTCCTGGAACAGTTAATTTTACAATTAATTGATCATTAAATTTTACCTTTTCCACTTCTACTATCTCTAAGATATCATACGTTTTTTTGATACGGTATCTGTAATTTCCATATATTTCCTTGCTTCCATCAGTATAGAGCAGCTTTTGTATTTCAAGTATTTTATTTCTATTGACAGATATATCAAATTTTTGCAGGTATTCTGAGATAATGGTCCGTTGAATAAACTTTTCCTCTTTTTTTAGTTCCCTTACATCTAAAATATCATTTTTTGCGTATTTTTTCAAGTTACTATTAATAATACCATTAAAATCCCCTATATCTGAAATTAAATTTATTATTTTTTCCT
>JAUXGP010000006.1 GCA_030621995.1 Psychrilyobacter sp. | reverse complement strand
TTATCCATCTTTGGCTGGATAAGCTTATTTTATTAGAGGGGGAGTTATGAATAATTGGAATTTAGATAAGTTATATCCATCATTTGAATCGGAAAAATTTAAAGCTGATTTAGTAAAATTAGATGAAAATATAGCTGAATTAAACAACTATAAAGATAGATTAGATGATAGTGTGGAAACTGTAGAGGGATATTTAAAAACTTTGATAAAATCTGCAACTCTATACAGAACTTTAGGAGCATTTTCATCTCTAACAAAATCCACAAATACATCTGATTCAAATGCAATAAAATATATAAATTTATTGTCGAATAAATATTCAGAGACAACAGAGGTAGAAACTAGAGCAAAAAAGTGGATAGCAAATTTAGATATTGATGCGATAATAAAGAAAAGTGAATTTTTAAAAGAACATGAATTTTATTTGAGACAAATAAAAGAAAATGATAGATATACTTTGGATGAAAAAACAGAGTTATTACTCTCTAAATTAGGGCAGACAGGTGCTACAGCCTGGAGTAACCTGCACGGGGCTCTTACTTCTACCTTAGATGTAGAAATAAGGTTAGATGAAGAGAAAAAAACTATAACTTTATCAGAAGTAAGGAGTTTAGCTCATGATAAAGATCCAAAAGTAAGAAAAACAGCATTTGAAGCAGAGTTAAAAGCATATGAAAAAATAGAAAAATCAATAGCCTCTTCCCTTAATTCTATAAAGGGAGAAGTCAACACTCTAAATGATCTAAGAGGTTATGAAACACCTATCTCAAAAACATTGGCAGATTCCAGGATGACACAAGAAACACTGGACGCGTTATTAGATGCAATCAGAGAATATCTGCCATATTTTAGAAAATATTTAAAGAGAAAGGCTAAGATATTAGGGTATGAGAATGGGTTACCTTTTTATGAACTGTTTGCTCCAATTGGTAGTGCAGATAAGAAATTTACAATAGAGGAAGCCCAGACTTATATATTGAAAAACTTTGGCTCATTTTCTCCTAAATTAAGGGGAGTAGCAGAAAGAGCATTCGATGAGAATTGGGTGGATTATTTTCCTAAAAAAGGAAAGGTAGGAGGAGCATTTTGTGCTAATATCCCGCCTATTAAACAAAGTAGGATCTTGCATAATTTTACAGGGACTTTCTCTGGGGTGCTGACTCTGGCTCATGAATTGGGACATGCATATCATGGCGATTGTATATTTGGTCAAAGTATCTTGAATACTAACTATACCATGCCTGTAGCAGAGACGGCATCTATCATGTGTGAAACTATAGTTATGAAAAATGCATTGTTAGATGCAGATAATGAAGAAAAAATATTTCTTTTAGAAAGTTCTCTGAAAGATATAACACAGGTAGCTGTAGATATATTGAGCAGATATATATTTGAAGAAACAGTATTTGATGAAAGAAAGGATAATATTTTAAGCTCAGACCAGTTAAAGGAAATCATGACAGAGGCGCAGAAGGAATCTTATGGTGACGGCTTAGATGAAAATACCCTGCATCCGTATATGTGGGTAAATAAAGGTCATTATTATAGACCTGGTCTAAGTTTTTATAACTTTCCATATGCTTTTGGAGCTTTATTCGGCAGAGGATTATACTCTCAATATTTAAAAGATAAAGAGGCATTTTTACCTAAATATGATAATTTATTAAAAGAAACAGGAAAAAGAAGTGTAGAAGAAGTAGCTCTTCTTGCTGATATAGATGTGACAGATATTAAATTTTGGAGAAGTTCGTTAGATCAAGTTAAAGAAGATGTGGAGTTATTCTTGGAATTAACGAAAGTATACGAATAAAGAGATGAAAAATAAAATTTAAACTTTGTTAATTAATTATCGTCAAAATATGCTACTATTTAATTAAAATTAACTGTATTTTGGTATAAAGTTGATGAAAAGCAGTTATTAGGATGAACTTATTTTATGAAGAAGTTTAAAAAGGGGAGGAAAAAATGTTTTACAAAAAGGAAAATGGATGGAAAGATATTGAGGAATCTGTTAAAAAAAATGTAATGGATTTTTCAGAGGGATACAAGGAGTTTTTAGACACAGCCAAGACAGAGAGAGAGGTAATCACTTATTCTCAAAAAATGGCTGAAGCTAATGGTTTCGTAGATGCGGAATCTATAGAAACATTAAAAGCAGGGGACAAGGTTTTCTATAATAACAGAGGAAAAAATCTTATCTTAGCAATTATTGGAACGGAAGATATTCTGAAGGGAGCTAACTTTGTAGTTTCCCATGTAGATTCTCCCAGACTGGACTTAAAACAAAATCCGCTCTATGAAGACAGTGATTTTGCACTTTTAAAAACTCACTACTATGGCGGGATAAAAAAATATCAATGGGCATCTAGAGCACTCTCGTTACACGGTGTAGTGGCCTTAAAAGACGGTAGATTAATAGATATAGTTATAGGTGAAGATCCCACTGATCCTGTATTTGTAATTCCTGATCTACTGCCTCATTTAGACAGAAAGGTGCAGAGAGATAGAAAAGCAGGAGAAGTGTTGAAAGGTGAGGAGATGAATATCATCGTGGGATCTACTCCTACAACAATGAAAGATGGTGAGATGAAGGAACACTTTAAGTATACTATCCTGAAGAAATTAAATGATGATTATGGAATAGTAGAAGAGGACTTTATCTCAGCTGAATTACAGCTGGTGCCGGCAGAGAAAGCTAGAGACATTGGTTTTGACAGAGCTATTATAGGAGCATATGGTCACGATGACAGAATCTGTGGATATACTTCTATGGTCTCTATGTTTGACTTAAAGGAAACTCCCAGAAGAACTTCTATCTGCTACTTAGCAGATAAGGAAGAGGTAGGATCTATGGGATCTACAGGATTACAATCTAGATATTTGGATTACTTTATGGGGGATATCATCTATAAGATCTTAGGAGATAAATTCAATGACCAGCTATTGAGAAAAGTGTTATGGAACTCACATGCACTGTCATCGGACGTAAATGCCGGTCTGAATCCATTGTTTAAATCTGTTCATGATGAGCAAAATGCAAGTAAATTAGGGTATGGAATAGTTCTTACTAAGTATACCGGGTCTGGCGGAAAGGGTGGATCATCCGATGCAGATGCAGAATATGTAGCGGAACTTAGAGCTATATTTGATGATGCTAATATCAAATGGCAGACTGGAATGCTTGGAAAGGTAGACGAAGGCGGAGGGGGAACTGTAGCTATGTTCCTGGCTCACTATGGTATTAGAACTATTGATGCAGGGGCTGCACTATTATCTATGCATTCACCTATGGAGCTGGCTTCAAAATATGATGTATATGAAATTTATAGAGCTTATAAGGTATTCTATAACTTCTAAGGATAAGATTTTAAGAAAAAACTGCAGGAAATTTCTTGCAGTTTTTTTATTTTTAATCTTATTTTGTTGAAAAGCCAATAAAAAAAGTGGTATATTATCTATATGATATGAATTTTTAGGAGGTGTTGTGGATGGATTTAGAAATTAAAAAGTTTGACGAATTGACAGGCAGGGAAGTCTATGAAATATTAAAGGTGAGATCTGAGGTATTTGTTGTGGAGCAAGATTGTCCCTATAACGATCCTGATGGAAAAGATCTGGAATCTATTCATATCATGATAAAGGAAGATGAAAAAATAATGGCTTATCTGAGAGTGATAAAAGCCGGGATCTCATATGAAGATCCTTCTCTAGGGAGAGTTTTGGTAACAAAAGAGGCTAGAGGCAAAGGGCTGGCCAGGGAGATAGTTTTTCATGGTATAAACTATATAATTAACAATTTGAAAGGAAAAAAGATTACTATAGGAGCACAAGAATATTTAAAAGATTTCTATAAAAGTCTGGGTTTTGAAGGTGTATCCGATGTTTATCTAGAAGATGATATCCCCCATCTGGATATGACATATGAAAAAAAATAAACTGACTAAATATCAATGGAATTTGTCCCTCAACTGCGGGCAGATTCTTTTTTTTAATTACAACAAATATTCTTTGTAACTTTATCTTAATGTTAAAAATAAATTTTATATAAATTAAGTAAAAAAATTGACTTTATCAAAATTAAGAACTATCATTGAAGAGTATGAGGATTAAAATAGACTTAAGTTAACGATAAAAAATATTAAAAACGGAGGAATAGATATGGTTAAAAAATTAGTGATTTTATTTACAATGCTGTTGTCATCGATAAGTTTTTCTGCCTATATACCGAAAGATCAGGCCATTAGAAATTTATCATCAATAGCAGCCGAGGATTATCCTGAATATAATGAGGTTTATATAGTTAATTCACTGACAGAAAGAGATGAATTGGGAGGAGGAACGATAACTACTGAAACTTATAAAAAAGTTTTAAATACCACCTCTAAAAAAGATAACTACCTTTCATTTGATTACAATGCAAACTATAGCGAGTTAGATATAGCTGTAATAGAGCTGGTTAAAGCGGATGGAAAGATAATCAAATTAGATCCTAAAAAAATATTGGAAGAAAAAATAAGCGGGGCTTCTCAAGATATTAATATATATACCACTCAGGATAAAATTTTGTCTGGATCTATCCCAAACCTGGAGATAGGAGATATAATCTATACCAAATCTGTTGAAACCATAAAAAAAGCAAGGATAGAGGGACATTTTTCAGGGGGAATAACTTTGGAAAGTACTGAAAAATTTGTGAATAACTATGAAAAACTTACTCTGCCTAGGGATAAAAAATTATATATCCATGAGTTAAATAAGATGGGGTTTAAGTATGATCAAAAAAGAACTGCGGTAAAAGATAAACAGATATATGAATGGAATATAAGGGATAATCCATTGGTGACTCCAGAGCCTAATATGGATGATTTTGCATTTACTTTAAATCATATAGAGTATACGACCATACCAAACTGGGAATATATATCCAAATGGTACTACGACCTGGTAACTCCTCACCTTACCATGGATGACGATATCAGAAAAAAGGTTAAGGAACTGACTAAAGATGCCAAAACCAAGGAAGAAAAGATAGAGAATATATTCTACTGGGTAGCTAAAAATATAAGATATCTAGGAGTAGATGGTGAAAAAAACAGACCTGGTCTGGAGCCTCATGATATATCTTATACCTTTAAAACCAGGGGCGGAGTATGCAGAGATAAGGCTGCTCTTTTGAGTGCTATGTTAAACGAAGCAGGAATCAAGTCAGATGTCATCCTCATAAGCTCAGGATCACGACTCAGTCCTGAAGTGCCGGTTACCTGGTTTAACCATGCCATAACGATGGCCTATGATGAAAGTGGTGAACCCCTGCATATCTTGGATCCGACAGATGAAACAACCAAGGATTTTTTACCTAAATATGAGGAGGACAACTCCTACCTGATAGCTCGTAGAGATGGTGATACACTGAGGAGTACCCCTATGTCACCGGCTATAGAAAACAACTCCAGTGCAGCTATAAATTTAAAGTTAGATAGCGACTATAATGCTGTTGGAACTATTGAATTTACATTTTCAGGGGTAGCTGATAATGCTCTGAGATCGTTATCTATGAGCATGAATAAATACGACTTAGATAAATTAATAACCAGACTGATCAACAGGGTCAACCCAAGTATAATAACGACAAATATTATAACTTCGGATCCCCAAAATATGGATTCTAAATATACTATAAAGGCTGATATTGAAATACCTGAATATGGTAAAAGGATCAATAATTATATATTTATCCCATTTAGTGGTGCCGATCCCAGTATTCATTTTATGTATGACGGATTGATCTCATATCCATTTTCACTGGCTGATAGAAAATATGATTTCAAATTGAATTCTCCCACGAGTTTTACAGTGAATTATCGTTTGGTATTCCCGGAAAGTATTTCAAATATCTCCATACCAAAACCCAAGACTATCAACTATGCTGGGTTTAAAACTGTGTTTACTTCTAAAGTAAAAAGCAATACATTGGATACTACTTATTACTTGGAAAATTCAAAGATCCATTTTCCTAAAGAAAAATATGGAGAGATAAAAAAAGAGATAGGGGAACTATCGAATAATAACAGTTTATTCTTGATAAAAGAGGTGAAAACAGATGAAAAATAAAATAAAATTATTTTTATGTCTAACTTTGACTGCTCTTGTTTTTATAGGGTGTACGAAGTCTAAGTTAGAAAACAGTGAAAATTCAGATAAGGTGGCATATAACCTCAGTGAAGTTATAGAGATTATTAAAAAGAACAATAAACTTCCTGAGGAATACGCCGAATTAGGGGCAGTTGACTTGATAAATAATAAAAAAATAACCGTCCATGAGGATGGAAGCAGCGAAGTTCATTATTTTTATATCACCCAGATAATCAACTATGAAGGAAAGAAAAAAAATTCAGATATAGTTATAAATTATGACCCCACCAATGAAACGTTGGTCTTGGGGGAAATATATACTGTGACAAAAGATTATCAAAAGATTTCAATACCTAAAAACCAAAGTATCGAGCAGGATGATGAACTGGCGATATATTCGCCTTCATATGTTCACAATAAAAATAGGATAATTAATTTTCCCAAAGTAGAACCGGGGACATATATTATAACCGATTACACTATTAAAACTAAATATACCTACCCATTGGGTGGGAATGATCGTTTTGATAGCAAAATTCCATCTCTGAATAAAACTACTACAATAGATTACCCGGCCTCTATGGAGTTAAACTATGAAATTATAGGAGATAATATCAGTGAAGATAAGAAAATTTTAGAGGGTAGAAATATCCTTATGTTTAGTTCAGAGAATACAAAATTTCTAAAGTATGAGGAGGAGATGCCCACGGGTCTTTTGTTGGATATAAATAAAGTTGTATATTCTTTTTATGAAGACTGGGCAGATCTCAGTAAAGAAAAGCTGCAATCTATGGATAATATAAAAATCACCCCTGAGGTCAGGGAGCTTTCCAATAAAATAGTAGGAGATAGTGAAAAAAACTCAGATAAGATAGCTGAGATATATTCATATATGGTAAATAACTTTACCCCAAAAGATATATATTTGTATCAGTCGGATTTTAAACCCTTGGATTTAGATCGAATTATCTATCAAAAATACGGGTCTAAAATCGATTTGAATGCTCTATTTATAGGTTTAGTCAGGGCACAAAATATCAATGATGTCTATCCTGTGATCATATTAGACTCATATGCTGAGAGTTCCCCTTATCAGATAAAATATCCTATGAATCATTCTATATATACAGTAGGAACATATATCGAGGGGAGAATAGTTCTTTTAAATAACAGGTATAACTATCTAGATGCATTGGATGAAAAGATAAACTATATTTCTAAAAAAAATAACTACCTGCCTCAGGTCTATGAGAAGAAGGCAGGCTATAAAGAAAATAAAGATTATTTCTGCAGGTTAAAAGATAATGGTGCGGATATAGATATGAACCTTGAATTTAAGGGAGCAAGGGATCGTTTTATAAGATCTTATGGAGGAATACTGCCTGCTCAGAGGAAAAATATTTTAGATCAAGAGATGGGAACTTCGTCGACTACAATAGTTGGGGAAGCTAAATTCAGTGATTTTATGGACTACAAAAAACCTATGAAGATGTCATATGGTTTAAAGGCAGATAATTTTGTGATAGATCAAGATAAATATTTATATTTTTCAATCCCTTCTGTAGAGATTAACTTGAGTGTATCTTTGGATAGGAGAAATCATGACTACCAAATATATGATGAAATATCTACGAGGGAAACCTTTAGGATAGATCTCAGCCAAAATAAAAAGATCCTGAAAACTTCTAAGTTTATCAATGAGATGGATATTGTAAAGGAATTTAAGGTAGGAAATAGAACAGCAAAATATGAATTTACCTCTAAAAAAGATGGTGATATTATAAGCATAACCAGACTTATTTATATCCCGGCCGGAATAGTAAAAAAAGAGGAGTATAGGGAGTTTAAAAACTTTGTATTGGATATAAAAAATCCCATGAGAAATAAAATTTTTATAAAAAAATAATGAGATTAAAAAAATAGGACTTTCGAGTTCTATTTTTTATATTTCTGAGACCCTCTAATCTTTCAAATAAGGAGGGTTTAAAAACTTTTTAATGTCGGGATTAAGATGGAATGCCGAGAACCCGTTTTAATTGATAATAAAGGGTAAATATGATAAAATATAATGTGTAATTATATTGAATGGGAGACCTGAATTTTATTAAAATTAATTCTTACTTTGGAAAAATTTCAAAGGGATAGAGATTAAGTTGGTTTAGGGAATATTCAATTAACTTGGAGGTAAAAAATGGAGAAGATACAAATCACAACGGAATATATCAAATTAGATCAATTACTGAAGTGGGCTAACATAGTAGGCAGTGGATCAGATGCAAAACACATAATTACCGAAGAGATGGTTAAAGTAAATGGTGAGATAGAAACTAGAAGAGGAAAGAAGATCCGTGTAGGAGATATCGTAGAATTTGAAGGTAAAAAGATAGAAGTAATAGCGTAAGAGGTGCTGAGATGCAAATCCTAGATATGAATATGATCAATTTTAGAAACTTAGATGATGAACATTTGGAATTTGATCGTAGATTTAACTTATTTTTAGGTAAAAACGGCCAGGGAAAAACCAGTATATTGGAGGCTGTCTATTTTACGGTTACGGGGAAGAGTTTTCGAACCAGTAAAAATAAGGAAATGATAAAATACGGTCGCCACAAGATGGGAGCTTTTGTTAATTATGAGGATAGGATAGCACTGAAATCCATATCGGTAAAGGTAGATGAAAAGAAAAAGACATATTCCTATAACAGGAAACATATTAAGTATGATGAATTTTTGGGTAAATTAAATATTATATCTTTTATACCGGAAGATATAGAGCTTATTATTGGGTCACCCAGTGTAAGGAGATCGTTCTTTGACTATGAGATAGCACAGGCAGATCCAGAGTACTATCTTTATTTAAAGTCGGTGTCCAAGCTGTTAAAATTCAGAAACAAATATTTAAAGGATAGAAATACCAACGATCCAATGTTTGAGATCTATAACTTGGAGTTTATAAAATATGCATCATTAGTAGTAAAAAAAAGGATGGATTATGTAAAAAATGTTTCGAGATTGCTGTCTTTAAACTATCGAAAGTTATTTGATGGGGAAAAAGAGCTGACCTTGGGGTATAAATCCTTTTTAGGAGAACTGAGATCTCCTACTTTGGAGGAGATAGAGGGAAAGATCAGGAAAAGTTATGGTGAGGTAAGGGATCGTGAATTACGATACGGATACTCCCTTATTGGTCCTCAAAGAGATGATTTCATCTTTCTGCTGGACAATAAGGAAGCTAAATCCTATTCATCCCAAGGGGAGAAAAAATCCATAGTGTTTGCCCTAAAAATATCTGAAATAGATATGATAATAAAGGAAAAAAAAGAAACACCTGTCTTCATAATAGATGATATATCATCTTATTTTGATTCCATAAGGAAGGAAAATATATTGAAATATTTTCAAAAAAGAGAGATCCAGTTGTTTATTAGTTCTACCTCGGACCTAGAGATAGAAGCTAAAAGATTTCATATACATAGAGGTGAAATAGATGGATAAAAATCTAGTTGATGTCAGGGATCTGATGGAAGCGGCCATAACTAAGAGCCGGCTCCTAAAGGAAGGTATTTTAAAATCAGAATGGGATAAGATAGTAGGGGAACTCTCTAAAAAAAGTTTTGTTATCTTCTTGAAACAGGGAAAGCTTTTTGTAGGGGTAGAAAATTCTATCTGGATCCAGCAGATGAACTTTCAAAAACAGTCTATCATAAAGAAAATCAATGAATTTTTAGGTGGAGATTATGTAAGTGAGATAATCTTTAAAATTGGGAAAAAAGATACCAAGGATTATTTTTTGAAGAAAAAAGAAAGAGATGATTCTATAGACCTGGACAGTGTAACCTTAACCGATGAAGAGTACTTACAGATGGAAGAGGAGCTGAAGGGGATTGAAAATGATCTTATAAGAAAGCAGACAAGGGTTGTTTTGGAAAAATCATATAAACGGAAAAAATATCTGAGACTTCACGGATATAGACAGTGTGAGTGTGGGATTTACTATAGTTCCACCGAGCCCATGTGTGCCATATGTATGAATAAAGAGGTCTTGAAATTAGAAGAGACTCTTATGAGAGCATTTAAAGACAGGAAGATGCTGAAATATTCCCAGGCTGTAAGGGAGATAGAGACTCTGACAGAAAAGGAATATAACAGGATAAAATTAAAAAAACTATCTAAGATAAAAAAAGATATAGATATCCATCTGAGGGACAGGAAGGATAATCTGGCTTTTGAACTATCTAAACTATATTTTGCAATAGATTTAGGTAAATTAGATGATAAATATATAGAGAGAAGAGCAGAGGAGTTTATACAATTATTGAAGAAATAAGATTTAGGAGGGGAAGTTAGATGAGTAATAATTATAAAGCGGAAGATATAACGGTTTTAGAAGGACTGGAAGCCGTTAGAAAAAGACCGGGAATGTATATTGGAACAACATCTGAGAGAGGCTTACACCATTTAGTATGGGAAGTAGTAGATAACTCAGTGGATGAGGCATTAGCCGGTCATTGTAATAAAATAATTATCAATGTGTTAGAAGATAACGTGATTGAAGTAATAGATAATGGAAGGGGTATTCCCACAGGGATTCATCCAAAACACGGCAAATCAGCATTGGAGATCGTATTGACGGTATTGCATGCCGGGGGTAAGTTTGAAAATGATAACTATAAGGTATCAGGAGGACTTCATGGGGTAGGTATCTCAGTGGTAAATGCTCTTTCTGAATGGCTGGAAGTCTATGTAAAGAGAGAAGGGCAGATTTTTCACCAGAGATTGGAAAGAGGAAAACCTGTATTTGATGTAAAAGTAATTGGAAAAACTAAGGAAACTGGTACCAGGATAGTCTTTAAAGCCGATGATGAGATCTTTGAAACTTTAATCTATAGTTTTGAAACTTTAAAGAACAGATTAAAGGAATTAGCTTATCTAAATAAAGGGTTAGAGATAGTGCTTACTGACTCCAGAAAAGAGGAAAAAGTGGAGGAGATCTTACAATTTGATGGCGGAATAATAGATTTCCTGGCTGAATTAGAAGAAGGAAATGAAAAATTGATAAAAGAACCTATCTATATGTGTGGAGAAGCTGAAGGGGTAATTGTAGAGATTGCCATGACCTATACTACAAAGCAGAGAGAAAGTATATTCTCATTTGTTAATAATATAAATACCCATGAGGGTGGAACCCATGTAAGTGGATTTAGAACTGCACTTACTCGTGTGGTAAATGATGTAGCTAAATCTATGGGACTTATAAAAGAAAGAGATGGAAATTTCCAAGGTAGTGATATCAGAGAGGGAATGACTGCAATTCTATCTTTAAAGGTGCCGGATCCACAATTTGAAGGACAGACTAAAACAAAATTAGGAAGTTCAGAAGTTACCAGTATAGTATCTGGAATTGTAGGTAAATATCTAAAGATGCATTTAGAGGATGTACCAGCAGATGCCAGAAATGTAATCGAAAAGATCTTGATGTCTAAAAAAGCGAGGGAAGCAGCTAAAAAAGCAAGAGAATTAGTAATGAGAAAATCTGCTTTAGAAGTCGGGTCATTACCGGGAAAACTTGCAGACTGTTCATCTAAAAAACCTGAAGAATGCGAAGTCTATATAGTAGAGGGAGATTCAGCAGGGGGATCGGCAAAGCAGGGAAGAGACAGACATACTCAGGCTATCCTGCCACTGAGAGGAAAGATCCTGAATGTAGAAAAAGCCGGATTACACAGAGCCTTGGAAAATACAGAGGTAAGAGCTATGATCACAGCCTTTGGTGCTGGAATGAATGATGAGATGGAGCTCGAAAAATTAAGATACCATAAGATCATAATCATGACCGATGCCGATGTAGATGGAGCTCATATAAGAACACTTATCCTGACATTCCTATTTAGATATATGCATGATCTGATAACCAATGGAAACATATATATTGCTCAGCCGCCGTTATTTAAGATAACAGCAGGAAGATCGGTACAGTATGCTTATACGGACAAACAGATGAAGAGTGCAACCGATCTGCTTAATGCAGAGAATAGAAGATTTACCCTTCAAAGATATAAGGGATTGGGAGAGATGAACCCAGATCAGCTGTGGGAAACAACAATGGATCCAGATACAAGAACACTATTACAGGTAAGTATAGATGATGCTGTAGAGGCAGATAAGTTATTTGATAAATTAATGGGTGACAAGGTAGAACCTAGAAAGAAATTTATCGAAGAAGGAGCCGAATTCGTAAAGAACTTGGATATATAGGGAGGATTAGATGTCAAATATAATAACTAGATATATAGAACAAGAGATGAAAGAATCATATTTAGACTACTCTATGAGTGTAATCGTAAGTAGAGCATTACCGGATGTAAAAGATGGATTAAAGCCGGTTCACAGAAGAATTCTTTTTGCTATGAATGAGCTGGGAATGACCCATGAAAAACCTCATAAAAAATCGGCTAGAATTGTCGGAGAAGTACTGGGTAAGTATCACCCGCATGGAGACTCGGCTGTTTATAATACTATGGTTAGAATGGCACAGGATTTTAACTATAGATATGAACTGATAGACGGTCATGGAAACTTCGGATCGATAGATGGAGATTCGGCAGCAGCCATGAGATATACAGAAGCAAGAATGTCTAAAATTACCAAGGAATTATTGTTGGATTTAGATAAAAATACCGTAGATTATAGAAAAAACTTCGATGATTCATTGGATGAACCTATCGTATTACCTGCAAAATTACCTAATCTTTTATTAAATGGAGCAACTGGTATCGCGGTAGGAATGGCTACCAACATACCTCCTCATAACTTAGGAGAATTAGTGGATGGGATCTTGGCTGTTATAAATAATAGACTGGAAATAAAGGGTAAAAAAGACGGGATCGTAGAAGGATTTGAGAAGATAAAGGAATTAATTACCAACTCCACGGAAAAGATCGATGCAGAGATTACTTTTGAAAGAATTGAAAAGATGATCTCAAAAGCTGTGGTAGAAGATGAAAATAAATTATTGAATACCATCGAAAAGATAAAGGCCGTTGTAGAAAAATCATTGGAAGAGAATGAGGCATTAAACTTAAAACTTCAAAAAGAAAGAGACGCCAGGGAAGAGTCTTTAGAAACTGAAAACTATACAGAAATAGCAAAAGAACTATCACTGACTACTTTTAGAGAGGTAAAAGAGGTGATCTCAGGAATTTTAGGAGAGGCAAGCAGGATAACTTCAAGAGACCTGATCGAATATATAAGTGGACCTGATTTCCCGACTGGTGGAATAATCGATGGGAAAAAAGGGATCTACGATGCCTATACTACTGGTAGAGGCAGAGTAAGAGTAAGGGGTAAGGTAAAGATTGAAGAGCATAAGAATGGAAAGAGCTCGATCATAATCAACGAGGTGCCGTTCCAGGTAAATAAGGCCAGGATGATAGAAAAAATCGCTAATCTTGTAAGAGAAAAGAGGATAACAGGAATTACCGATCTTAGAGATGAATCTGATAGAAATGGTATCAGAGTAGTAATCGAGACAAAGAGAGGAGAAGAACCTGAATTAATCTTAAATAAATTATATAAATATACTGAGTTACAAAATACATTTGGAATCATCATGTTAGCTTTGGTTAATAATATTCCAAAGGTATTGACCCTGAAAGAGATATTAGATCATTATATTAATCATAGAATTGATGTTGTAACTAGAAGAACTAAGTATGAACTGGAAAAAGCTGAGAAAAGATCTCATATCTTAGAAGGATTTAGAATAGCTCTGGATAATATCGGAGAGATAATCAAGATAGTCAGAGGATCAAAAGATGCTAATGTAGCTAAGGAAACTTTAAAAACAGATTATTCATTCAGTGAAGCTCAAGCTAGATCGATCTTAGATATGAAATTACAAAGATTAACTGGTTTAGAGAGAGATAAAATAGAAAATGAATATATGGCTCTAGTAGAAATAATAAAAGAACTAAACTTTATCTTAAACAATGAAAATAAAGTTTATGAAATAATAACAGAGGAATTAGAAGAGATCAAAGAGAACTATTCAGATGAGAGAAGGACTCAAATAGAGGAGTCTAGATTAGATATCAACATAGAGGACTTGATTGCAGATGAGAAGGTAATCGTAACTCTGACTAACAAAGGTTATGTAAAGAGAATAAGCCAGGATAAGTATAAAGCACAAAAAAGAGGCGGAAAGGGTGTAAGCAGCCAAAACACTGTAGAGGGTGACTTCGTAGAAAACATGTATGCCGCTTCTAACCTCGATACAATGATGATCTATACAGATAGCGGAAAGGTATACAGCTTAAAAGTATATGAAATTCCAGAATTTTCTAAACAAGCTAGAGGTAAATTAATTGAAAATATGATTAATTTAGGAGAAGATGAGAAGGTAAGATCTATAATAAAAGTTAGAGATTTTTCTGAGGAACATGAAGTGTTCTTCCTGACTAGAAATGGTATAGTGAAGAAAACTAACCTGAGCCAGTTTAAGAATATCAATAAATCCGGTTTACGTGCTATAAACTTAAAAGATGGAGATGACCTGATCTTCGTTGGATTAGTAGATACCAAAGAAAGTGAGGTATTCGTAGCTACAAGACTAGGATATTCTATAAAGTTCCCACAAGATAATGTAAGGTCTATGGGAAGATCAGCTACAGGTGTAAAAGGAATTACTCTGCGTCCAGAAGATGAGGTAGTATCAGGAGTAATAGTAGAACGTGAAGACGCTAAGATCCTGACTATAACTGAAAATGGATATGGAAAGAGAACCAGAATAACTGGTTATACCAGCCAGTCCAGAGGTGGAAAAGGTGTAATCAATATAAGAGTAAGTGCTAGAAATGGAAAGGTTGTAGATGTGAAATCTGTAACTGATGATGAAGAATTATTAGCAATCACTTCAAATGGAGTAGTAATCAGAACTCCGGTAGAGGATATATCTCTAATCGGAAGAGCAACTCAAGGTGTAAAAATCATGAGAGTAGAAGATACAGAACATGTGGTTTCTACTATCAAGGTAAAAAGAAATTTAGAAGAACTCATTGAAGAGGAACTTTTAGAGAAGTCAGAAGAAAAAAAATAAGAAAAAAAAAGGAAGATATATAGTTTTGTAGAAAAATATAAATACTAAAGAACTCTCTTCTACTCTTTCCTCTTTGTCGTTTTCCCTTCGTAAAGGAAAACTATTGCTATAATTTTCTAGCTTTAGTTTCTTTTATGAAGTCGATATTTGTAAATTAAGATTTTATAAGCTTAATTTCAATAATCATTGAAAATACTATAAGAAGGAAGAGTCTAAGGTAAAAACCATAGGGCGGATGAGGGTATAAAAGGGGTGTTATTATGTTAAATAGAATTTTGATTTTATTCGGAAATGAACTGGACAAAAATAACTTACTTAAAACAGGACAGCATTTAAAAGAAAAGTACGGGACAGAAGTATACGGGCTATATATCAGAGATATAAGAAAGTATGAGGTGCTGCCTCCTACAGTAGAAGGATTGGTAGTGGATAATTCAGCTAATTTCCTGATTAGAGAGTGGGAGAAATCAGAAAATATCCAAGTGGAAGAGTTGAAGAAAGTGTTTAAAAATTATTTTCCAGTGGAGCACCTGTTGATAGAAGAGGGGATTACCCAAGAGATCGTACAAGAAAAATTGCTGGGGTTTGATCTGGTAATAGTGGAGAAATCGAAAACTATTACAGCTAACCAAAAAGAACTCCTCAGACATCATTATAAACCTATCTTATTGATCTCTGAAAATAATAATTTAAAGGTAGAAAAAGTGATGGTTGCCAACGATAAGAGTGAAAGGGTAAATAAGTCGATATTTGCTTTCTTAAATATGTTTCATAAATTAAATGATTTTACCTCTGTAGCTGTAAACTTAGAGGATGAAACTGACAGTGAATTTTCTAAATATATGGAGATAGCAGGAAAAACATTGAATACCTTGGAATTAGAGGGGAAACCCATAGATATAATTTCTGAGAAGAGCAAGGAATTTGATGTCTTGATTATGGGCGATCTAAAACATTCTTTCTTCTTGGAGAGGCTGACAGGAAATACGGGCTTAAAATTATTGGAGAATATAGACATTCCTATCTACATAGGATAGATCTTATAAGAGTAGAAAAAATTTAGGAGGAGAACTACCGTTCTCCTCCTAAATTAATCTAGACTCTTTCCTCTTTAGCGTTTTCTCGATTTACGATGTCAAAAAGAAAACTATTGCTATACTCTCTGGCTTTAGTTTCTTTTATTCAAGAGAAACTATAAAAAGGAAGAGTAAAATAAAAGAAAGGAGTCATTATGAAAATATTGATAGTATCGGACAGTCATTCGAGGCTGGATAATCTGATGGAAATATGGGAGAGAGAAGTTCCGGATGTAGTTATCTCAGCTGGAGACTATAGCAAAGATGTGGAGGAGTTATCGTATATATATGAAAATTCTAAATATTATATAGTCAGGGGAAACTGCGATTATATGGATCATAATACAGAGGATATCTTAGAGTTTGAGATCGAAGATAAAAAGGTATTTTTAACTCATGGTCACCTATACGGAGTTAAGACCAGCTATGATTATCTGAGGATGGAGGCTAAGGACAGAGGGAATGATATGTGTATCTTTGGCCATACACATATTCCCTATTTAGAGGAAAAAGGGATGATCTTATTCAATCCGGGAGCAGTAAAAGACGGGCTGTACGGGATATTGGAGATAGATCATGATAAAGTGAATATAGAGCACAGGAAGTTATAAACTAAAAAAAAGTATGATAATTATCAAAAATTTGATAAAATACTATGAGATTAATGATATAAGTACCCGTAAAGGGCATCACCAATATACTATTAATTTACTTTATAAATATAGGATATTGTGAGAAGTTTTTAGGAGGCAAGATGAAAGGGATAATAAATGCTCTAAAGGATGAAGTAGCGATTAGCTTAACTTCGATAACTAGTGTAAAAGAACTAGAAGATCTAAAGATAGAGATCTTGGGAAAAAAAGGTAAATTAACAGATATCATGAAAGGTATGAGAAATTTATCTAAGGAAGAAAGACCTGTTATAGGTCAGTTAGCTAATGAAGTTAGGGATTTTATTACAAATGAAATTGAAACTAAAATGACTGAGCTAAAGGAAGCAGAAAAAACAATAAGGATGAACAGCGAAACTATAGATGTCAGTTTACCGGGAAGGGAAACAGGAACTGGAAGATTACATCCTATAACTGAGACTATGGATTTCTTAAAAAATATATTTATAGAGATGGGATTTGATGTAGCAGCAGGACCAGAATTAGAGACTACATTTAATAACTTTGATGCATTGAATATACCAGAAACACATCCATCGAGAGATCTGCAGGATACTTTCTATATCGATGATAATACAGTATTGAGAACACATACATCACCTGTACAAATCAGATATATGCAAAATAAAACAGCACCATTTAGAATGGTCTGTCCAGGAAAGGTATACAGATCTGATTACGATGTATCTCATACACCGATGTTCCACCAGATGGAAGGATTGATGGTAGGAGAAAATATATCATTTGCTAACTTAAAAGCAATCTTAACAGAGTTTGTAAACAAGGTATTTGGAGAGACTAATGTAAGGTTCAGGCCTCATTTTTTCCCATTTACAGAACCGTCAGCAGAGATGGATGTAGAGTGTGTAATCTGTAAAGGAAAAGGTTGCAGACTTTGTAAAAATACAGGTTGGCTTGAGATAATGGGATGCGGAATGGTAGACCCTGAAGTATTGAAAAGTGTAAACTATAATGCAGACGAAATAAGTGGGTTTGCATTTGGAATGGGTATAGAGAGAGTAGCTATGTTGAGACATGGTATAGATGATCTGAGAGCATTTTATGACAATGACATGAGATTCTTGAAGCAGTTTAACTTTTAGGAGACCCTCATCTTTTCGTATATCAGATTTCACAAATATTAAAATAAAGTATAATAAAACTTAATTTTAAATGTGAACCTCGTAGAGAGATGATAAGTAGAATAAGAAAGAAAGTATAAAAAACATCATAAAAAAAATTGTAAATAAAATAGAAAAAACTCAACTCTTTTCTTGTTGTCGTTTACTCAAATTAACTCTTCTTCTTATGTTACTCTTTAAAAGAGAGCCACAAAGCTAATCTTTTTAGCAATAGTTTACCCTTTG
>JAUXGP010000025.1 GCA_030621995.1 Psychrilyobacter sp. | reverse complement strand
ATTTTTCTTGGAAATTTTAGATGGGACTGTCAACAAGGGCTCTACCATGAAAAATATCATGGAGGAAGAGAATATTCCCCTGTCTCAGGTAATAGCCTTTGGAGACGGGTTAAATGACAAGGAGATGCTGGAAACTGCCGGAATCGGAGTAGCAATGGATGGTGCATTTGACGAGTTAAAACAAGTAGCTGACCATATGACTACTTCCAATGACAACTCGGGAGTAGGAGAATTTTTGAAGAAATATTTATAGTAGATATAATAAAATATAAATCCTCTTTTCTTTGTGCTGAACTTTAATCTGAGTTAATCTGCGACTTAGTTTTTTTCTTCCTGTCATTAGCGTAATTGGCGGTTAAGTTCTTAATTCTTTATTGTCAGTTATTGGTTATTGATTTCTATCTATTTTTACTGAAAAGAAACCTTAGTCACAAATCACGCAAAATTTGATTAAAATAAAATAACATGGTATTATAATTTAAGTACAAAATAACAATTGGGTTATTTTTATGTTAAATTTAAAGTTTCTGGGGGAAATTTAATCATGAAAAAATTATTCTTATTAGTATTAATAGTCTTATCAACTGTATCGTTTGCTGAATCTGATTTTTATATAAATCCAAAAGTTGGTGTAGATATAATATCTGGATACGAAAGAACTTATGATGATAATGGAAAAACTCTCTTAAATGGTAATACAAAAGGGTTTGGTGGAGAAGTAGCAATAGAAGGATATAAAATTTTAAATGAAAATATACATTTAGGTTTAGGTGTGGCTTATCAAGTTCATGCTGACAGAAAACATTTTGCTTATACAAGTAATGTGGATACCTCAGGTGTACAATATAGCTCTATACCGGTATATGCAACCGGTAAATACAACTTTCTTTTAAACTCGGAAGTAACACCATATTTAAAGGCAAATTTAGGATACTCATTCAATTTTGATTCTTCTGATTTAGAAGCAAAAAATACAATCAATGATCAGATAGAAAAAACTGAGATAGAGGTAGACAGTGGTTTATACTGGGGGATAGGTGCCGGGATAGAATACAAAAATTACACTATGGAGTTAATGTATTCAATTAATGAGTGTAAAAGCTCAGTTAAAGGCAGTGGTGTTGAAAAAAAAGCTGATTATGACAGAATTACCCTTTCAGTTGGTTATAGATTTAATTTCTAAAAAAGCAGCATGTCGTTGCTTTTTATTTTTTTTGACTACAAATTGGTGTTCATTGGTGGCAATATGTTCGATTAGAAGTTGTAAAAAAAAAATATATATAGTATACTATTGTAGTAGAATGAGGTGATATTATGGCATTGGCTAAAAACAAAAAAGCGTTTCATGAATATTTTATAGAAGATAGACTTGAAGCTGGAATAGAATTAATTGGTAGTGAGGTAAAATCTATAAAGGCTGGTCAGGTAAGTATCAAGGAAGCCTTTGTCAGAATAATAAATGGAGAGATCTTTATAATGGGAATGAGTATAGTTCCTTGGGCTTTTGGGAGTGTATATAATCCCGATGAAAAAAGGGTAAGAAAACTTCTTATTCATAAAAAAGAGATTGCAAAACTTCATGAAAAAGTATCTCAAAAAGGATACGCTATAGTACCTATCTCAGTATACCAAAAGGCTGGAAGGATCAAGATAGAGATAGCCTTGGGTAAGGGTAAAACAAACTACGATAAAAGGGATACCCTGGCAAAAAAAGATGCCAAAAGACAGATTGACAGAGCTCTTAAAGATACATATAGATAAGATATATGACTTTAATATAAAGGTTCAACATTACGGGAGTGCACTGGTTTCGACAGGGGCATCAGGTTATAGGAAGCAAGTCAGGTTGATCGCTGTGAGAGGTCAAACCATTTTTTTAAATG
Source organism: Psychrilyobacter sp. (assembly GCA_030621995.1). Lineage (GTDB taxonomy): Bacteria > Fusobacteriota > Fusobacteriia > Fusobacteriales > Fusobacteriaceae > Psychrilyobacter. The sequence goes on along the minus strand of JAUXGP010000025.1, from coordinate 9,990 downwards.
GAAACGAAAATTACGCAATAGCTGCCTAATAGTGCAGCGTGTTCTACCTTCCTAAGGCCTGTGCAGGTCGGTAGAATATAATTAACATCAGGCTTACCAATGGTTTCGTCATTAAACCTGCGGGACATCTTTAATTGACTGGTATAGACTGGTTCTGTTTGTGAGACGAGTTTATATGAGACTAATTCACGAAATAAACTTGTAGAAACCTATAATACTGGTGTTCTTGGACACGGGTTCAATTCCCGTCACTTCCACCAAAAAATCCACGACTGCAAATGTTCTAGAAATTTGTAGGAGTTTTAAATAGAGAAAGGGGTTAGACAATTGTCTAACTCCTTTTTTATATACTTCTTTGACTTCTTTTTTTTAGAAGAGTATAATCATTAGTGGAATGAATAATTATAGGGGGGAGAAATGAAATTAGGTTTTGAAAAATATATGGAAACAGAGAATTTAACAAAAGAAAGTTTAGAACTTTATAAAGAAAGTATAGTTTGTTATAAGGCAGGAGCTTATAGAGCTTCTCTTATAATGTCATATTTAGCTTTTTTAGAAAGTATAAAAAACAAAGTTATAGTTGCAGAAAGACCAGATGAAGTTTTAGATAGTACATGGAGAAAAATTCAAGAAAATATATTAAAAGAAGATGAGTGGGATAGGAATACTTTTGAAGTATTAACTCAAGAAGATTTTGAAATTCCAAATGGGACAGGAACGATAAAGAAAAAAGTTTTTGATCTGTCTGGCTCTTTAAGGAGAGAATTAGAGTATTGGAGAGATAGAAGAAACGATTGTGCTCATTATAAGAAAAATCAGATAACAAGCTCACATATAGAATCTTTTTGGAGCTTTATTAAATCGAACTATAAAAAAATAAATATGTATGGAAGTAGAGAAACTTTATTAAAAAAAATAGGTGACTACATAGAACTAAATATCAAAATAGAAGACCAAAGAGTTAAAGAAATATTAAAAAAAATAAGTCAAGAGGTAAAAAATGAAAATGATGCGGAAGAAGTAATTTTAGCATTAGAACTTCTATTAGGAGAAGGGAAATTTCATTGGTTTCTGTATAAGGAAGAGATGTCAGATATATTACATTATTTACTTAGCTTAGAAGAAGAAAATATAAAAAATGGAATTGAAAAATATCTTAATTCAAAAGAAAGTATAGTATTTTTCTTAGAAAGAAATATTCAAAGCTTAGTAGAATTAAATATTTCAGATAGTCTAATACTAAAGTTATGGAAACAGGAATTAAGTGAAATTCAGAGGAATAAATTGTGTGAATTAGTTTCTTTATTACTGAATAATAACTTTATAATAGAAGATGATAAAGAAGAATTTAAAAAAGAAGTTGCAAACTATCTAATTCATACAAGCTTAAGTGAAATTGAATTTAAAATTTTAGGAGATAATGGAATATTAGAAGTGTTCTTAAACTCTAAAGTTTACTGCTGGTATGATTACAATATATGGAATAAGCATAATAGTTTCATATTCTATTTGTTAGAAAAAACCAAATCGCCAGAGTTATTAAAAGAGATAATAAAAGTTACAAAGTATACATATTCTCCAAATAGAACAGTAGTAACATTAAAAGAAAAGTTAGCAGATGAAAATTGGAAAAGAGGTATGAGAAAACTTTATGAAGAAGCAGGAGAAGAGCCGGACTCTTTACTCGCAGAAAGTGAACCAAATCAATAAGTACTTATTTTTGAGTAATATAATGCCTTTTATGTATTCTTCCAAAACTTAATTACTGATCAAACCAACAGGCTCTATAGAATAGAAAGGGGTTCTCAAATTTAGTGTAAATCTTCAAATTGATGTAGAATGAAGTAAAGTAGAAGCACATAGGAAATCAATCCTATGTGCTTTTTCTATATTCCTAATATCTTTTTCATCCTTTTGAATAACCAAATCTCACCTTTCCCAGTCAACATAGGCTGATGTATAACCCTTCCATTGATAACTCTAGTGATCACTTGAAAATACCCCGCCTTAATATAACACTGATAAGGCCTATTTTGACTACTAAGAATACCATTAAAGCTCATTACTTGAAATAGTTTCTTTTGTCCTAATCCAAGAGTACCATAAGTAGTCTTAGCAAAATCATTAATGGAAACTACAATTCAAAAATTACCCAAATTCTCTTTTTTTGTCACAGATTACACAAATTTAAAAAAATTTATTTTAACCTTTCCTCCTGAAGTTTATAGTCGTTCCACTTCAGCAGTACTGTTCCTACAATGACGATCGTGACTTACTCACTAAGACAACATATAAACCTTCTTGAACTTTTTCGTTAGTTTTTCTTTCAAGAGAAAAAGTAACCCGTATCAAAGGCGGAATCTTTGGAACCTTCTTTTGACTTTTAATCCATAGATACAAATTATATCTAATACTTTAACATACGGGTAATTCATGAATTCCCCCCTACATTAATTTTCATCTTTCACTTCAAAAGTACCCCCTCATTCCCCTCCTAAGCCCTCCTAAAAATTCCCCCTTGTGATTACACCTCTACTATTGAAATACATTAAATAAGAAGGTCACGAAACCATTGGTACTATTGGGCTAGAGAGCACATTTTTAGATTTGTGTACCCAGTTGACAAAACGTCCACTGAGAAGACAATTTGTCTTCCTAGTGGACGTTTTAAGTATATAAATAGCCGTTTAATTACAGTAATTTACAATCTATGATATATGAGTCTTAAAGAACTTGATACAATACCAGTTTACCGTGTCTGATAAAAACGTTCATTTTTGCTGTATTTATTTTCTCTCCTCTCCCTGCTTTTTAAGTTCCTTATCCATCTTCCTGAAGTTTGTTTGAAGAGAATTTAACCTTAACTCTATGGAGTTTAATATCCAGAACTGAAAGTGGTTAACTTTCTGCTGTTCGTGGATCATCCATGCTATCTTTATGGAAACTAGTAGCACTCCCAACTCTATGGAAAGATTGAATGGGATATAGTGTAAAACTCCCCCTGCAAAGAATGAAAGAATAACAAACAAAAGAAAAAGTCCGTTAAAGATCTTGTGGTTTCTGCTACTGTGAGTAGCTCCTATACTTCCGATGAGTTGTTTTATTTTTTCCTGTTCCTTCTTATAGTTTTCCATTTCGTGTTTCAAAAACTTTTGATCCATAGTCTTCCCCCTTTGATCTATATTGTAAGAGTTATTTTTATCTTTTGAAAAAATACTTTATCCTTAAGCTCTTTGGTCCACCTGGATATCTGGCTGGGTGCTACATTAAATTCAATTCCAAATTTTTCTAATTTTTTCTTAAAATATTCTGTTAAAACTATTTTAACCTTTTTTTCTGATTTTTTCAAAATTTTAACCTTTTTTTACACTTTTTAATTGCTATATTTTCCTAAATAATTAAAAGCTTCAAGAAATACTTTAAATTTAAAATCCGCAATAATATTTCTTCTGACCATAACTTCCTCCAATTAATTATCTTTTAGTATCAACTTATCCCTTTAAAAATTACTAAGAATTAGAGTGAATTTGCTTGAATTCCTAATCTATTATAAATTTCCTGTAGATATATAATCCTTCCATTGATAACTCTAGTTACCACTTGAAAATACCCTGCCTTAATATAACACTGATAAGGTCTATTTTGACTACTAAGAATACCATTATATCTCATTTCTTGAAATAGCTTCTTTTGCCCTAATCTAAAAGTACCATAAGTAGTCTTAGCAAAATCATTAATAGAAATCAAACTGGCACACTCACCTACACTCTCAGCGAATGCTATCATACTATGCATCGCTCCTTTCAAATTCAGTGTAACAAAGAACTTAAAAAATTCATATGCATAAAATAATTATAGACAGTGAGTAAAAATTATGATAAACTCATTGAAATACATTGTTGTATAAAAATATACGCATATATGCATAAAAATATATACACATGAAAGATGAAGGAGGTTATATCATGTCTAAAACAAAAATTATGATTGATGAAGTTGAAAAGTGGAGTGCTCATAATTATCATCCAATTCCCATTGTTATTGCAGAAGGCGAAGGCATCTGGGTAACTGATGTAGAAGGCAATAAGTATATGGATATGTTAGCAGCATATTCGGCAGTAAATCAGGGGCATAGACACCCCAAAATAGTTTCAGCGCTTATTGACCAAGCTCAAAAAATGCCATTGACTTCAAGAGCTTTTCACAATGACAAGATGGGTGCTTACGTAAAGAAGTTATGTGAATTTACAGGTTTTGAAAAGGTTTTACCAATGAATACAGGCGCAGAAGCAGTTGAGACTGCTCTAAAAGCTGTTCGAAAATGGGGTTATCAAGTGAAAGGTGTTGAACGTGCTGAAATCATTGCCTGTCAAAATAACTTTGCTGGTAGAACAATCAGTACAATTTCTTTTTCAACAGAAGATCAATATAGAGAGGGCTTTGGACCTTTTACACCAGGTTTCAAAACTGTTCCTTTTGGTGATTTAAAAGCATTAGAAGACGCTATCACAGACAATACCGTCGCTGTAATTATGGAACCAATTCAAGGTGAAGCCGGTATTATTGTACCACCTGAAGGGTACTTAAAAGGTGTAAGAGAAATTACAAAAGCCAATAATGTTTTAATGGTCTGTGATGAAATTCAAACTGGCTTTGGTAGAACTGGAAAGCTTTTTGCCTTCGAACACGAAAATATTAGACCAGACGTTGTAACAGTAGGTAAAGCTTTAAGTGGTGGATTGTATCCGGTATCTGCAATGCTATCATCAAAAGAAGTGATGGATGTATTTAGACCAGGTGACCATGGATCAACATTTGGAGGTAATCCATTAGGATGTGCGGTTGCTATGGCAGCATTAGATGTTCTAGAAGATGAAAACTTAGTAGAAAAATCTAAAGAATTAGGAGACTATCTATTAGCTGAATTGAAGAAGATAGATTCGGAACATATTAAAGAAGTGCGAGGTAAAGGTTTGTTTGTTGGTGTTGAACTAGATAAACCAGCAAGACCATTCTGCGAAGCTTTAATGAATGAAGGTATTCTTTGTAAAGAAACACACGAGTTTACAATTCGTTTAGCACCACCTTTAGTAATTAAAAAGGAAGAATTAGATGTATGTATAGATAAATTAAAGAAAGTATTGTCATGAAACTTAAGCTTCGGCTTAAGTTTTTTTCTTGTACAAATGATAAAACAAAGGAAAGAACAGAAGTTTATAGTAGAGGGGTAGGTTAGTGGTGAATCACTTCCACCAACAAATACACGACTGCAAATGTTCTAGAATTTTGTAGGAGTTTCAAATAGTAGAGAGCTAGGGGGAAACCTTAGCTCTCTATTTTATTTTTTTAGCTCAACCTCTTATTGAGTCCTCCTTTACAAAGCTAAAAATAACTGCTAAAATACTTCAAGTCAAATTTTGGAGGCTGAAAAATGATATTAAGTGGTGTAATCGTAAATTCCGTTGCAGTGGGCTTCGGGTCTTTATTGGGAGTTTTCTTCAGAAATAAATTCAATAAAAAGCTAATTGATACTGTTATGAGTGGTATGGGGCTGTGTGTCCTGTACATTGGAATATCAGGTTCCTTGAAAGGACAAAACATACTGGTAGCAATAGGCTCAATAGCTTTAGGAGGCATTGTCGGTGAATTAATCGATATAGATGGCAGACTCAGAAAATTTGGATTTGCTATGGAAGCTAAATTCAAGTCAAATACAGATGAAAAAGAGTCATTGGTAGAAGGATTTCTAAACGCTACAATGGTAATTTGTGTCGGAGCAATGGCAATAGTGGGTTCACTTCAAAGCGGGCTTGTAGGCAACCATGAGGTATTATATGCAAAGGCATTTATAGACCTGTTTGTAGTCATTGCAATGTCAGCAACAATGGGAATAGGTGTGTTTTTCTCAGCATTTTTGATCTTATTCTATGAGGGTGCAATAGTTTTATTTGCGGGAACTCTTTCCCCCTTTCTATCAGCAGTTGTTATTGATGAAATAACATGTGTAGGATCACTTGTAATTATGGCAATCGGATTTAATATCTTAGGAGTAGCAAAGATAAAAGTTGCAAATCTTAGTTTGGCTCCATTTATTCCGATATTTATATATTTATTCATGTAGGCTGTTGCAGAAGTACTGCTTAGTTTTTAATGCTACTATATTAAGGAGAGATTTTCGAGATGGATATAATAAGGCAAATAAAGAATTATAAAAGGAAATCTTAACAGTTATGCGAATAAAAAAAGAATATTTCTCTATAGATAAATATCCGCAATTATTAATGAAAGATAAAAATAAACGCATCTAGTCTATAGGTTTTTTATACTTTTTTTCATTAAAATGAAATAAAAAAATTAATTTATTTTAATTCTTTTTATTTTTTTTATGATACGTTGTAAAAAAATAGTATTTTTTTACAAAAAGTCATTCTTTATGAATATCAAAATACAACAAACACAGTTTTTGTTTATTTATCGCACTAAAAAACCTTTTTTATTACGTTTTAACTTTAAATTAAACTGAAAGTGTGGTAGAATACTTTTGTAGTAATTAAATAGTCTATAAAGAAATAAAAAAATTATAATCATGAGGTGGTAAGTATGTTTAGTAAATGGAATCAATTAAGTTTAGTAAAAAGAATTGTTATTGGTCTGATCGTTGGTATTATCTTAGCAATCGCTGTACCAGATGCAGCAAAACCAGTTGAGTTATTGGGATCATTATTCGTAGGAGCACTAAAAGCAGTAGCACCTATCTTAGTATTTTTCTTGGTAATGTCAGCAGTATCTCAGCATAAACCTGGTCAGAAAACAAATATGAAATCTGTTATCAGTCTTTATCTTATCGGAACATTCTTAGCCGGTGTAGTTGCAGTAGTAGGAAGTTTCATATTCCCAGTAACTATCGCTTTAGGGAAGGGAGTAGAAAATGTATCTCCTCCAAGTGGTGTAAGTGAAGTATTAAAAACATTATTAATGAACGTTGTAGACAACCCGATAAATGCTCTTGCAAATGCGAACTATATCGGAATCTTAGTTTGGGCATTATTATTAGGAGTAGCATTAAAGCATGCACCTGCTTCTACTAAAACAATGATCACAGACTTTTCAAATGCACTATCTCAAGTTGTAAGATGGGTTATTCACTTAGCTCCATTTGGTATCATGGGATTAGTATTCAGTTCAATCGCAACTAGCGGATTAGCTTCATTATTAGCTTATGGTAAATTATTAGGATTATTATTAGGAGCTATGGCATTTATGGCACTGGTAGTAAACCCGGCAATTGCATTTGTTATGATGAGACAAAATCCTTATCCATTAGTATTCAGGTGTTTAAAGCAAAGTGGACTTACAGCTTTCTTCACTAGAAGTTCAGCTGCAAATATCCCGGTAAACATGGAATTATGTGAGGAATTAGGATTGGACAAAGATATGTATTCAGTATCTATTCCTTTAGGAGCTACTATAAACATGGCAGGAGCAGCTATTACAATCTCTGTATTAACTCTTGCAGCAGTACATACATTAGGTATCCAGGTAGACTTCGGAACTGCTCTTATCTTAAGTATTTTATCGGCTGTCAGTGCTTGTGGAGCATCTGGTGTAGCTGGTGGATCATTACTTCTTATCCCATTAGCTTGTAGCTTATTTGGTATCCCAAATGAAGTAGCAATGCAGGTAGTAGGAGTAGGATTCGTAATTGGAGTAATCCAGGATTCAGTAGAGACTGGTCTTAACTCTTCAACAGATGCATTATTTACAGCAGTAGCTGAATTTGCAGAATGGAGAAAAGAAGGTAAAAAAATCGTTATCAACAAAGAAGTTAACTTATAAGAAACAAATAAAAAACACCTTAGAGCCTTCTAAGGTGTTTTTTATTAGAACAAATGCTGTATCAGTATGTTTATCCCCATCCCTATAAGGATGATTCCGCCTGCATACTCGGCCTTGGCGCCTAATAGCTGTCCCACTTTATTTCCCAGATAAACTCCTGCAGAGGACAAAATAAAGGTGATCACACCTATTATCCCTATGGAAAAATAGATATTTAACCCCGGTAGGAGGGAAAATGAAAACCCCACTGCCAGTGCATCGATACTGGTTGCTATTCCTAAAACTAGAATATTAGAAGTTTTCTCGCAGTTTCCATGAATATCACATTTCCCAAATTCCCTGGCATCTATTATCATCTTGATGCCGATAAACACCAATAGTCCAAAAGTTATCCAATGATCAAACCTCGCTATCTTATCATAAAATAACCCTCCTATTGTCCAGCCTAATAACGGCATAATCCCTTGAAATATTCCAAATACCAGAGCTACTCTCAATATTGATTTAATAGATAATTTCCTGAGAGATATCCCTTCGGTCAATGATACTGCAAAGGCATCCATGGCTAACCCTATGGAAATAAAAAAAAGTGATGTAAAGTTCATATCTTCCTCCTAAAATTATATTTATTTTAGTATTATACTAGAAAACTTCTTCCATGTCTTCTAAATTAATTTTAAAGGATTTTTAGCTAACATAGCGCAGGGTCATAGAAAAATGAAAGGAACACTGGTTGTGAGGTAGTTAGATCCCCAAAATATGCCTTACATATTCATTCTTGGGATTTCTAAAGATCTCTGCAGGGGTTCCTGTTTGAATAACTTCACCCCTGTCCAGTATAACAACTCTGTCTGCTATCTCCAAATCATCCTTATCATGACTCACAAAAATAGCAGTTTCTCCACTGGTTTTTAAGATCGCCTTTAATTCATTTCTTATTTTCCCCTGAAGGTTGGCATCTAAATTTGAAAATGGTTCATCCAAGAGGATAATTTCTGGATTAGGAGCCAGGGCACGTGCCAAGGCAATTCTCTGCTGCTGTCCTCCACTCAGTTCATGGGGATATCTTTTTATAAACTCTTTCATACTAACCAAATCTAAGACCTCATGGGTTCTTTTTTCAGCTGATTTTTTTTCCAGTTTATTCAGCCCAAACAAGACATTTTTTTCCACAGATAAGTGGGGGAAAAGAGCATAGTCTTGAAAAACCATCCCTATTCCTCTTTTTTCCACCGGAATAAAATTTTCATCATCTATAAATATTTTATTGTTAACCTTTAATTCTCCTGCTTGAGGAATTTCTAATCCAGCTAATATACGTAATAGGGTAGATTTCCCGCTCCCGCTTTCCCCTATGATGGCCGTTATTTCTCCTTTATTTGCAGTGAAATTTATATTTTTTAAAATATCTTCCACAGAGTTTCTATATTTAAAAAATAAATTTTTTAAATCTATATAATTCATTATTGTTTCTCCTTTTTTTTATTGATCATCTCAAAAACTAAAATTATTATTATCCCGATTAAAATAAGAATAATAGACGGAATAGCACTATGATGTACCATCTCATCATCTACATACTGCTTCGCATAGGTAGAAAGGGTTGAAAAATTAAAAGGTCTCAAGATCAAGGTAAGGGGTAACTCTTTTATAATCTCCAAAAATGTTAAGATCACAGCTCCTATAAGACTCCCTTTTATCATGGGCAGATCTACCATGAAGAATGTTTTAGTTTTTCCATAACCCAAACTCCTGGAAGCCTCATGAAATTTCATTCCAACCTTGTCAAACCCACTTTCTACACTGTTATAAGCCACAGCTAAATATCTGATTATATATGCAAAAACCATTAAAAATAAAGTTCCGTAAAATATATTTTGTTTTATAATTTTTTTATCCAGATAGATGAAAAATGTCATAACTCCAATGGCTATAACTGCTCCTGGAATAGAGTATCCTATGGTTGTCAACTTAGATAAAATTTTAGATATCTTTCCTTTTTTTAACCTGGATGTATTAGAAATAACAATCGCTATTATGGTTGTGAATACAGCTCCTACAATGGCAATCGTAAATGTATTCCCTATAACTTTCATCAATTTATCATCTATAACATCCTTATAAGTCATAAATGACCATGAAATCAACTGCAAT